>NZ_JABFDP010000052.1:0-38558 GCF_013179005.1 Bradyrhizobium denitrificans
GTCTCCGAACACCTGTCAGCCATGTCCCCGGGCTGAACACTCGCGCTCGCAATGACGGAGGGAGGAGCGTGTGTCTCTCAGGTCATCGGGGCGAGGACGCGTCAGCGCGATGAGATAACCTCAAGCGAGCCGCTTGATCGCGAGCACGTCGCTGCGGCTGGCCTTGATGCGCGCAATCGCTGCACTGATCGGCTCGATCGCCGTCGCCATGTGAAACGCATTGGCGTGCACGAGCGTGTCGGCATCCTTGATAATGGCGACGTGCCCCTTCCAGAAGATGAGATCGCCGCGGCGGAGCGGGTCGCCGGCCGCAAGCGCGCGTCCGAGCGCGGCGAGCTGCAGGTCGCTGTCGCGCGGGCACTCCATGCCCGCAGCATTCAGCGAGAGCTGCACGAGTCCCGAACAGTCGATGCCGAGGCTGGTCTTGCCGCCCCAGAGATAGGGCGTGCCGACGAAGCGCTCGGCAATCGCAACGTAGTCGGGCTCGATATGGTCGAGACCAACTACATGCTGCTTCGGCACGAACCAGCCTTCATGCGTCACGACGAAGCTCGCCTCCTCGCGCGTCACCGCGAGCGTCGATGCCATCGGCAGCGTCTCGACCGGCGGCAGCTTGATCGACGGTCCGGGAAATGCGAAGCTGCGCAGCGCGCTGATCTTGTGGGTCGGTGCGGCAGCGGACGCAGCCAGCGCAGCTTCCGGCAACCAGCCGACATAGTGATCGGCTGCGAGCTGTCCCCAGGCCCAGCCTTCGCCGTTGCGATCGTAGATCGTGACGCGCTCGCCCTTCAGCGCCTGCGTCGCCAACTCGGCGCCCGTGAAGGGCTGCTGTCGCAGCGGCGCGATCGGATCGCCGACGACAAGCGTCTCGCCTTGGACGAAGCGATCAGCGATGACCTGGCCTTCGAGATGCTTGGCGGCGATGTCGCCGCGCGCCGGCGTGAGGCGGGGATCAGCCATAGCGCTCGCTCAGGAGCTTGTAGAGTGCGCGCGCCGCCTGGCACTCGCCGCCTTCGGGCCGTCCTGGCTTGGCCGACGGCGTCCAGGCGAAGATATCGAGATGCAGCCAGCTCCTGGCATGTTCGACGAAGCGCTGCAGGAACAGCGCGCAGGTGATCGAGCCGGCGAAGCCGCCCGACGGCGCGTTGTTGAGGGTCGCAACCTTGGAGTCGAGCCAGCTGTCATAGGGCGCCCACAGTGGCATCCGCCACAGCGGATCGTTCTCGGAAGCCGCGCAGCGCGCGACATCAGCGGCGAGCGTCTCGTCCTGGGTGTAGAACGGCGGCAGATCAGGACCTAGCGCGACGCGCGCGGCCCCGGTCAGCGTGCCCATGTCGATGAGCAGATCCGGCTTGTCCTCGTCGGCGAGCGCCAGCGCATCGGCGAGGATCAGCCGGCCCTCGGCATCGGTGTTGCCGATCTCGACCGTGAGGCCCTTGCGCGAGGGGAAGACGTCGAGCGGGCGGAAGGCGTTGCCGGCGACCGCGTTCTCGACCGTCGGAATCAGCACGCGCAGATGCAGCTTGAGCTTCGCGTCCATCACCATCTGCGCCAGCGCCAGCACATTGGCGGCGCCGCCCATGTCCTTCTTCATCAGCAGCATGCTGCTCGACGGCTTGAGATCGAGCCCGCCGGTGTCGAAGCAGACGCCCTTGCCGACGAGCGTCACCTTGGGATGCGCCGGATCGCCCCAGATCAGCTCGATCAGGCGTGGCGCCCTGGTCGAGGCGCGGCCGACGGCGTGAATGAGCGGAAAATTCTGCTGCAGCAGGTCGTCGCCGATGATGCTGGTGAAACGGGCGCCGAAGCGCTCGGCGACCTGTTTTGCGGCCGCTTCCAGTTCCTCCGGCCCCATGTCGTTGGATGGCGTGTTGACGAGATCGCGCGCCAGGCTCGCGGCATCTGCCAGCCGATCGAGCTCGGCGGCTGCGACGCCGTCGGGCGGCACGAGGCGGACCTCCGGACTCTCCGCCTTGCGATAGCGGCCGAAGCGATAGCTGCCGAGCGCGAAAGCGAGCGCGGCCAGCCGCGGATCATGCGGCGCATTGTCGAAGCGGTAGGTGCCCGCGGGCAGCAGGCCGGGCAGGCTGCCGGCCCGGAACGGGTCGCAGTGCTTGGCATCGCTGTCCTCGATGCCGAACAGCACCTGCGCGATACGGCCATCCGCACCAGGGAGGATCAGGCAGCTGCCGGGCTTGGCCGCGTAAGCATTGGCCTCGGCGAAATTACGGGCTTCCGCCGGCAGCGTGTCGCGGAGGGCCGGCCAGCTCGATTTCGTCACGAAGGTGATGGGAATGGCCGATGGGGCGGGGGCGGTCTCGAAGATCGATGGCATGTCTTCCAAGTCCTTGACGGTCGCGCTGCCGGCAGACTTCGCAGAGTTTGACGGCCGCTGCAATCGCACCGGCGGCATCGCCCGGATGTCGACGCAGAGCTGCCATCCGCGCCCGGTTCATGCCATTAACCGGCTGTTAGCGTTAACAGTTTATTGCTGGCGCGTTCATTTCGCTCGTCCCCAAAGTTCAAGTGACATGCGTCAGCAGCCTCCCCTCAGCCGGCTCCTTGCGTCGGCCGCACTCCTCGCACTTCTCGCTGCCGGCCTCGGCGGTTGCCAGACCGTGTCCGACGTCACGGGATCGCTGAAAAGCCGTGCCGAGCCGCCGCCACCGGCGACCCCGCAACGGGCGGCCGACGTGTATGGCGAGCGCTATCGCGCCAACCCGAAGGATGCGGTTGCCGCGGTCGCCTATGGCCAGGCGTTGCGCAACAATGGCCAGCGCGAGCAGGCGGTCGCCGTTCTGGAGCAGGCGACGTTGGCCAATCCCGGCAACAAGACCGTGCTCGCCGCCTATGGCCGGGCGCTCGCCGACAATGGCAATTTCAAACTGGCCTTCGACGTGCTGTCCCGCGCGCACTCGCCCGACAACCCCGATTGGCGGCTGCTGTCGGTGCAGGGCACCGCGCTCGACCAGATGGGCCGTCACGACGAGGCGCGGCGCTATTATGAGAGCGCGCTCAAGATCGTTCCGGGCGAGCCGTCGGTGCTGTCCAATCTCGGCCTGTCCTACATGCTGACGCGGGAGCTGCCGAAGGCGGAGGAAGTGTTGCGTCAGGCCTATGGCTCGCAACAGGCGGATGCGCGGGTGCGCCAGAACCTTGCCCTCGTGGTCGGCCTGCAGGGACGCTTCAGCGAGGCCGAGCAGATCGCGCGTGCCGACCTGCCGCCCGACGAGGCCGCCGCCAACGTCGCCTATCTCAAGGAGATGATCCAGGGGCAGAGCCAAGGCCGCGGCAAGGCCAAGTCACGGCCCGGCGCGCCGGTCGCGGCGCTCAGCCAGCCTGAGGAATGATCGACGCCGCGTCCGCGAGCAGGCGACGGCAGGTCTCGACGAACACATCGGCCCCGGTGACGATGTCGGCGTCGGCGGTGTTCTCGGTCCAGTGATGGCTGACGCCGCCGATCGACGGCACGAACAACATGCCGGCCGGCATGATGGTGGCCAGCACCTGCGCGTCGTGGCCGGCGCCACTCGGCATCCGCAGCGACCGACCGCCGGCGAGATCGCGGCTCGCAGCCTCGATCGTATCCTGGAACGCGGCATCCATCATCGCCGGCGCCCCGGTGCGGATGCGCTCGACGGCGATCTGACAGGAGCCTGAAGCGGAGTCCGCATCGGCGAGGGCGTGCAGCAACTGCTCCAGCCGCGCGATGACGGCGGGATCGTCGTCGCGGATCTGGAACAACATCTCGGCCCGCCCCGGAATGATGCTCGGCGCGCCGGGATCGAGGGTGATGCGCCCGGTGGTCCACACCGTGCGCGGGCCGCAGGCGGCCGGAAAGCGGGCGTCGATCGCAACGCAGAACCTGGCCAGAGCCAGGCCGGCGTCCTTGCGCACCGCCATCCGCGTGGTCCCCGCATGGTTCTGCTCGCCCGCAAAAACGATGCGGTATTGCCAGATGCCGACGATCGAGGTGACGATGCCGATCTTGAGCTCGCTGTGTTCGAGCGTGTCGCCCTGCTCGATGTGAGCCTCGAGATAGCCGATGTGGCGGCCGCGCTCGGCCTGCAGGCGCGGCCGGCCGGCAAGGCCCATCTCGGTCAAGGCCTCGCGCATGCTGCGCGGGCTGCTGCGGTCGCGGGCGGCGTCGATGTCGGCCTCGCTGACCTGGCCCACATAGGAGCGGCTGCCGAGGAAGCTGCCGAAATGGCCCTCTTCGTCGCACCAGGAGGCGACTTCCACCGCTCCCGGGATCGACGGATCGGGATTGAGCACGCGTGCGGCCTCGAGCGCGTAGATCACCCCCAACGGACCATCGAGCCAGCCGGCATGGTTCTGGCTCTCCAGATGCGATCCCGCCAGCAGCTTCGGGCCGGGCTTGGCGCTGGTGCCGAGCACATTGCCGATGCCGTCGATGGTGGGCGTGAGCTGCGCGTCGGGCAGCCGCTCGGCCAGCCAGCTCAAGGATTGACGGTGCGCTTCGGAGAAGGTCGGACGGTGGACGCCGGTCTTGTAGCGTCCGAACGCGCGCAGCGCGTTGAGATCGGCGAGGACGCGGGCGCCATCGGCGCGGCGGAACTGGGCGGACATCAGGCGGAGACCTCGATCATGCTCCGCCTAGCTTCCAGCTGCCGTCGTCGTCTGCAAGCAAAATCTCCGCCCGCTACTGCATCGCGGCGACCTTGATGCCGGTCGGTCCCAGAATGACCACGAACAGCACCGGCAGGAAGAACAGGATCATCGGCACCGTCAGCTTCGGCGGCAGCGCCGCAGCCTTCTTCTCGGCTTCGTTCATGCGCATGTCGCGGTTCTCCTGCGCCATCACCCGCAGCGATTGACCGAGCGGGGTCCCGTAGCGTTCGGATTGCTGGAGCGCGAGGCAGACGGACTTCACGCCCTCGAGGCCGGTGCGGCGCGCGAGGTTCTCATAGGCGACCTTGCGGTCCTGCAGATAAGAGAGCTCGGCGGTGGTCAGCGTGAACTCCTCGGAGAGCGCGATCGACTGGCTGGCGATCTCCATCGACACCTTGCGGAAGGCGGCCTCGATCGACATGCCGGACTCGATGCAGATCAGCAGAAGATCCAGCGCATCGGGGAAGGCACGCTTGATCGACAGTTGGCGCTTTGAGATCGCGTTGCTCAGGAACAGCATCGGCGCCTGCAAGCCGAGATAGGCCATGCCGATGCAGATGCCGATCTTGATCGGCAACGACTTCTGCAGATTGGCGATCACGAAGACATAGAGCACGGAGCCGACGAACAACACCACGGGCGTGACGAGCCGCGCGAACAGGAATGTGATGTAGGGCGCCTGACCGCGATAGCCGGCCATGATCAGCTTCTCGCGCGCCGCCTCCTGCGCCAGCCATTTGGTGAGGTTGAAATCATCCACCACCTTGGCAACCAGCTGCTTCGGGGTCTGGCGCAGCGACACCTTCTCGCCGGCATTCATCCGCTCGCGTTCGCGCTGCTTGATCCGCTCGCGCTCGCTCGCCACCGCCTTCATGCGCTTGTTCAGGTTCTCGCCCGCGAACAGCGGCATGATCAGCGTATAGACGGTTGCGCTCGCCGCGATGGCGGCGAACAGCATCGTCATGAAGTGCGGGTCGTGCAGCTTGGTGACCAGAAAGTCGACCATGGTCCACCTCAGAAATCGAAGTTGATCATCTTCTTCATGACAAAGATGCCCATGGACATCCACACCACGCAGCCGACCAGCATCAGCTGGCCGGTGGGATGGGTCCACAGCAGGGAGATGTAGTCGGGCGTGCTGAGATAGACCAGCAGCATCACGATCGGCGGCAGCGATCCGATGATGCCGGCGGAGGCCTTCGCTTCCATCGACATCGCCTGAATCTTCTCGGCCATCTTCTTGCGGTCGCGCAGCACCTTGGACAGGTTGCCCAGCGCCTCGGACAGGTTGCCGCCCGACTTCTGCTGGATCGCGACGACGATGCCGAAGAAATTGGCTTCCGGCAGCGGCATGCGCTCATAGAGCCGCGCGCAGGCCTCGCCGAGCGGCATGCCGATCGCCTGCGTCTCGATGATGGCGAGGAACTCGCTGCGCAGCGGCTCGGGGGCGTCGGCCGCGACCACCTTGATGGACTCGAACAGCGGCAGGCCGGCCTTGATGCCGCGGACGATGACGTCGACGGCGTCGGGCAGGGCTGCCAGAAACTTCTTTTCGCGGCGCTTTTTCAGGAAGTTCAGGATCCAGCGCGGCAAACCGAAGCCCGCGGCGAAGCCGAGACCGAGGGCGCCAAGCGGGCCGCCGCCGCCGAAGAAGGCGATTGCGGCGGCCATGAAACCGAGCACTCCGGAAATGATCCAGAATTTCTGCACCGTCCAGTCAAGTCCGGCCTGCGAGATCCGCAGGTTCAGCGGCACCTTGCTCTGCTTCTGCGCTTTGGCTTCGAGATCCTTCAGCGAGGACTCGACCTGCTCGCGGCGTGAGCGCTGATTGCGTTCCGCCTGGCGAACCACCGGCTCCGATTTGGCGACACTGCTGCGCCGCTGCTCGGCCTTCCGTTCTCCCGACAGCATGGGATAGAGGAACACCCAGGCGATGCCGCCGATCGCGGTGGCGGCGAGAAAGGCCAGGGCGAGAACCTGAAGCTTCATGGCGCCGCTCCCTTAGTCCTTGCTCGCGACTTCGGCGGCGTCGAGCGCCGCCGCCAGCCGCTTCTCTTCGCCATAATAGCGCGCGCGCTCCCAGAAGCGGGGACGGCCGATGCCGGTGGAGCGATGGCGTCCGATGATCTTGCCGTTCGCGTCCTCGCCGATCATGTCGTAGAGGAAGATGTCCTGCGTGATGATGGTGTCGCCTTCCATCCCCATCACCTCGGTGATGTGGGTGATGCGGCGGGAGCCGTCACGGAGGCGCGCCGCCTGGACGATCACGTCGATCGATGCGCAGATCATCTCGCGAATGGTCCGCGATGGCAGCGAGAAGCCGCCCATCGTGATCATGGATTCGCAGCGCGACAGCGCCTCGCGCGGGTTGTTGGCGTGCAGGGTGCCCATCGAGCCGTCGTGACCGGTGTTCATGGCCTGGAGGAGATCGAATGCCTCCGGGCCGCGGACCTCGCCGACGATGATGCGTTCAGGACGCATACGCAGGCAGTTTCGGACCAGCTCGCGCATCGTGACCTGGCCTTCGCCCTCGATGTTCGGCGGCCGTGTTTCCAGGCGGACCACATGCGGCTGCTGCAGCTGGAGTTCGGCCGCGTCCTCGCAGGTAATGATGCGTTCGTCGTGATCGATGTAGTTTGTGAGGCAGTTCAACAGCGTGGTCTTGCCGGAACCGGTACCGCCGGAGATCAGCACGTTGCAGCGGACGCGACCGATGATCTGCAGGATCTCCGCGCCTTCCGGCGAGATCGCGCCGAACTTGACCAGCTGATCGAGCGTCAGCTTGTCCTTTTTGAACTTACGAATGGTGAGCGCAGGCCCATCGATCGCCAGCGGCGGCACGATGGCGTTGACGCGGGAGCCGTCGGCGAGACGGGCGTCGCAGATCGGCGAGGATTCGTCGACGCGGCGGCCGACCTGGCTGACGATGCGCTGGCAGATGTTCAGCAGTTGCTGGTTGTCGCGGAAGCGGATGCCGGTGCGCTGGATCTTGCCGGCGACCTCGATGTAGACCGTGCCGGCGCCGTTGACCATGATGTCGGCGATGTCGTCGCGTGACAGCAGCGGCTCGAGCGGACCGTAGCCGAGCACGTCGTTGCAGATGTCGTCGAGCAGTTCTTCCTGCTCCGCGATCGACATCACGATATTCTTGATCGCAATGATCTCGTTGACGATGTCGCGGATTTCCTCGCGCGCCGACTCGCCGTCGAGCTTGGCAAGCTGGGCGAGGTCGATCGCCTCGATCAGCGCGCCGAAGATCGTCGCCTTGACCTGGTAGTAATTGTCCGAACGCCGGGCTTCCACCACGGGGGGCGGGGGCGGAGGCGCCTGCCGGGCCGGAGACAAAGGCGGCGAGGCGACCGTCGGAGCAGCCGCGCGCGGCGCCGCCGGCGCCGGCTCGGGCGCAGGCGCAGCCGGCCTGGGAGCCCTGGTATCGTTGTCCAATCCGCTACGCTTACCAAACACGACCTAGAACTCCACGCGTGCTTACTTCGACCTCAGCTTGTCGAGCAGAGGTGACAGGAAGGAGCCTTTCGGCTTCTTGGTCTCGCTGCGGCCGGTCAGCCGCTGGGCGATCTGCAGAAACATCTCAGTGGTCCGATGATTGGGCGACATCTCCGCAATCATCTGGCCGTTGTTCGCGGCCGCACCGAAGACCTGAGGCTCGAACGGTATCGAGGCGATCGGCTGGCTCTCGATCGCCTTGGCGAATTCGCTCGCATTGATCTCCGGCCGCTTGGGAACGCCGACCTGGTTCAGGCAGTACAGCGGCATGCGGTCGTTCGGGCGCGCGGCCTTGAGCAGGTCGTAGATGTTCTTGGTGTTGCGCAAGGAGGCAAGGTCCGGCGCGGCCACGATGAGGATGTCGTCCGCGCTGATCAGCGCCCGCTTGGTCCAGCCCGACCATTGGTGGGGAACATCGAGCACGATACACGGCATCGAGGCCCGGAGCGTATCGAAGATCGCATCGAACGCCTCGACGCCGAAATCGTAGACCCGGTCGAGCGTGGCAGGTGCCGCGAGCAGGCTCAGATGATCGGTGCATTTGGACAGCAGCCGGTCCATGAAGGCAATGTCGATTCGGTCCGGCGAGAACACGGCGTCGGCGATGCCTTGTGCGGGATCCTGGTTGTAGTCGAGACCGGCCGTACCGAAGGCGAGGTCGAGGTCGGCGACGACGGAATCCATCGAGAGGTCGCGGGCGATCGCCCAGGCGACGTTATGCGCGATGGTCGACGCGCCGACGCCGCCCTTGGCGCCAACGACGGCGATGATGCGGCCGACCGCCTTGGCCTCGGGCGCGGAGAACAGGTTGCAGATCGAGCGCACGACATCGATCGGCGTGACGGGAGACAGCACGTAATCGCTGACGCCGCGGCGCACCAGTTCGCGGTACAGCGTGACATCATTGACGCGGCCGATCACGACGACGCGGGTGCCCGGATCGCAGACGGTCGCGAGCTGATCGAGGCCGGTGAGGATGTCGGAGCGCGCATCGGTCTCGAGGATGATCACGTTGGGGGTCGGCGCCGAGCGATAGGCCTCGATGGCCGCGGCCATGCCGCCCATCTGGACCTTCAGATGCGCCTTGCCCAGGCGCCGGTCCTCACCGGCGGCCTGAACCGTGGCGGCCGTCTCGACCGTCTCGCAGAACGCCTGCACCGACACGCGCGGGGCCGGCGCGATATGATCGTCGGCCGGCGGCGGCACGACGTCGGGCTGCTCCTCTGGGGTCTGTCGGGCGTAGCTGATCATTTGCCTGTGTCGCTGAGTTTGGCCTTATCGGCTTCGGGATAGGTGATCGCGGTTGACGATCCCTTGCGGTATTTGTCGAACAGCGCGGTGCGCCGCGTGGTGTAGGACGGCGTCTCGGCGCGCGGCTGCACCAGATCGGCGGGGTTGTCGACCATCGCGGCCATATTGCGCTGGTAGGCGCAACCGAAGTTCCAGTCCGGCTTGTTCTCGAACCAGTTCTTGTTCTTGATCGTGGGGCCGAGATCGTCAGGCCAGACGCCGCACGGGCCTGCCGTCGCCGACATTTTCGGATAGCTCAGGCGGATCGCCGCCATCTGGCGCGGGTCCTTGGGCTGATAGTTCCGCACGGTGAGGCCATGCGGCGGGACGCCGGCGGCAGCGAACAGCGATTGAATCTCGCGCATGGAATCGCCGGCCGCGCGCGCATTCGGCGTGCCGGTTGGCACGTCGGCGCTGATCGCGCCGGTGCCCTGGCGAAGCCAGCTCTGCGCCAGCGCCATCACTTCCGCGCGCTGCTCGGCGGTTAGGCCGCCACGGCCTTGACCGACGAAGACGACGAGCGAGTCGGGAGCTTCCTGGACGGCGATCGGATGGCGCAGCCGGTAGTCGTCAGGGATGCTCGCCGTCATGGCGTCGTCCCTGGCGTGGTTGCAGGCGCCGAGCAGGGCGGCCGTCGCGGTCAGCATGGCGGCGAGAGGCAGGCGGCGAGCGGGGCTGGATTTCGTGGTCATCGTTGCAGGTCCTTGTCCCAGCTCAGTCCGTGATGAAACCGTAGGTGCCGCGATAGCTGCGTCCGGGTTCGACCCGGCCGGGCACGCCATAGATGCGATTGATGCTGCCCAGAAGATCGGCTTGCCGATCGGATGCTGCGGCGAAGCCGTCGTCGGGACGTGAGAGATCCTTCTGCGCGACGGCGCGCACGACGAACGGCGTCACCAGCACCATCAGTTCGGTCTGGTTGTTGACGTAGTCGCGGCTGCGGAACAGCGTGCCGAGAACCGGCAACTGCATCAGGCCCGGCATGCCGCTGATCGCCTGCTTGGTCTGCTGCTGGATCAGGCCGGCCATCGCCATGGCGCCGCCGGAGGGGATCTCCAGCGTCGTCTCGGCGCGGCGGGTCTTGATCGAGGGAACGGTGAGCGAGTTCACGGTCGATGAGGTCACCGCCTGCGACAGGGTGATGGAGTTCTCGTTGGAGAGTTCGGACACCTCCGTCATCACCCGTAGCGAAATCCGGCCCTCGGCCAACACGACCGGTGTGAAGTTGAGGGAGATGCCGAACTTCTTGAAGCTGATCTGCGTCGTACAGACATGGGTCGTCGGATCGCAGGAATAGCCGGCCGGAACCGGGAACTCGCCGCCGGCGATGAAGGTAGCCGACTCGCCCGAGATCGCGGTCAGATTCGGCTCGGCCAGCGTGCGGATCACGCCGGCGTTCTCCATGGCCCGCAGCGTCGCCTGAACCGAAGACCCGAACGACGCGTTGATCGCATTGTTGGAGACCAGGTTGCTGCCATAGGCGGTGAACGGGTTGGAGTTGGCGAATTTGACCACCGCGGTGCCGTAATTGAGCTGGCCCGACAGATCGATGCCGAGCTGCTTGACGACGGAGCGCTGGACCTCGGCAACCGTCACCTTGAGCATGACCTGATCGCGGCCTCTGACCGTGATCGAGTTGACGACCTTGTCGGCGCCGCCTGCGAGTCGCGCCGCGAGCTCGCCGGCCTGCTGAGCCTCGATCTGGCTCGCGGCCGAGCCGCTCAGGACGATGCTGTCGCCGAGGCCCTCGATCTGGATGTCCGAATTGGGCAGCAGCTGCTTCAGCGCGGCACGCGCCCCGTTGAGATCGCGCTTGACCGCAATGTCATAGGCCGCGATCTGCTGTCCCTGGGCATCGAAGAAGACGATGTTGGTCTGGCCGACGGTTGCGCCGATGATGTAAGCGCGCTGCGACGAGCGGACCACGGCGTTGGCGATCTTCGGATCGGCGACGAGCACATCCTTGATGTCGCGGGGCAGATCGATGACCACGGATTTGCCGACGCCGAGCGCCAGGAAGCGTGCATTGATCTGGCCGTCGGCCGCGGCTGCCGTGACCGCCGGGCGATAATCCGCCGCGATCACCGGCGCCAGCGCCGGATTCAAGGTCAGCGCAGCGGCGGCCGAAAACGACAGCGCGCGAACCATCGCGGTCCGCAGTTTTCGCTGATTTTCGCTGCATGTCATCGTGGTGGTCCTCTCGGTCACTTCTGCGTCGTCATCGTGCTGGGAATGCCGAAGCGGATGACGGCGACGCTGTCGCCGCGCCTGCGGCTGTTCTCGTCAGAGCGGTTCTCGGCGACGTTGATGTCGGCAATGCTGCGCAGGGCCAGCGACAGGGTCCCGCTCTGGCGCGCGCGCGCCAGCGTCTCGGCCTGCTCCGGCTTCAGTTCCAGGGTGACGGTCTTGCCCACGACGGTGGTCTGGCCATCCTTTTCCTTGGGCGCCTGGTCGATCGCCAGGACGCGAATGTTCGACAGAATGATCTCCGAACTGATGACGTCGCCGGCATTGGGCTGCTCCGGATTGCGCTCGCGCTTGGACAAGAGCACGTCGACCCGATCATTCGGCAGGATGAAGCCGCCGGCCCCGGTCTCCGGTGAGATCTCGGTGGAGACGGCGCGCATGCCGGCGGGGAGGATCGCGGCCATGAAGCCCGAGCCATCGGCCTTGACCAGCTTCTGCTCGCGGATCGGCTCGCCGGCGATGAACGGCGCCCGGGCAATCATGCCGGTCACCTCGGCATCGCCCTTCGACCGATCCTTGCGCTGGATGAAGCTGGAGCTCGTCGTCGCCGCCGGCCAGCTCTGCCATTGCAGGTGTTCAGGCTTCAGCGACTGGCCGAGGTTGATGTCGGATTTGGCGACCAGGACTTCGACGGTCTCCACGGTCGGCGCAACAGCGGCGACCGGAGCCGGCCGATCGTCGGATCCGCTCGCGAGATATGCGGCCACGCCGCCAGCGCCCACAGCGATGGTGAGAACCACAACACGTGCGGTATTCATACGCTTCACTTTCCACATTACGCCGCGACGCTTCCGCCGCCGTGATGGGAGTTGAGCAGTTATTCGTCAAAGCATGGTTAATGAGGCGTATCTAAATCGCCTTAACACCGCGTTCACACGGTGTCTCAGGGCATCGCGAAGCGCGCCGCGTCGATCGTCTTCACCCAGTCGGTGTCCGGGTAGACCATCAATGCGCCCAGGGCGAGCGCGATGCCATAGGGCACGCCGCTCTCCCCGGCATGCAGACGGGCAAGCCAGGGCTGTCCGGCCAGCATGTACGGCAGCGGCCATTGCCGGAACTGCATCAGCAGCAGAGTCAGGACCCCGCCGAAAATCGATGCGTAGAGGAGGTAGTTCATCAGATGGGCGAAGCCGAACCATAGCGCGGCCGCCGACGCGACCTTGGCATCGCCGCCGCCGATCCAGCCGAATGCAAAGCAGGCAAATGCGACGACGAGCAGGAGTGCGCCGGCGCCAACATGGCTGAGCATGTCCTGCATTCCCATCCCGCTCAGCGGCGCCAGCACCAGAAATCCCGCAAGCAGCGCGAATGAGACGCGGTTCGAGATGGTCATCGTGAACAGGTCGCTCGCCGCGGCGAACGCCATCAGGGCCGGGAACAGCAGAAGGCGCGCAAGATCAAGGGTCATAGCTTCCGACGGCATTGGAGCGGCGCGGGTGGGCGGTCACGCGACGGTAGCGGCAAGACCTAAATGATCAGAAAACGGCTGCCACGGCCGGAGCACGGCGGCCGGCTTCACCAGATGCTGACGATGCGGGCGGTGAGAACGATGATGGACAGGCCGAGTGCGAGACATACCCAGCGCATCGTCGCATCGGTCCGACCAAGGGAGCGCCTGGACGCGCCGGCCGGCAGAACGTGGTTACGCATGACTGAACGCCACCGGAAAAGAACGCCAAAACAATAAAGGCCCCGGATCGCCGGGGCCTTTTTGCTCGATCGTGACGACCGCTTACTTCAGCGACGAGTTGATCGACGAGAACTTGGAGCTCAGGCTGGTGCCGAGACCGTTCACGGCGGCAATGATCGCGAGCGAGATGCCGGCAGCGATCAGGCCGTACTCGATGGCGGTCGCGCCGGATTCATCCTTCACGAAGCGAGCAAGCAGATTCTTCATAGGTAACTCCATGTACACGTGGCTGGTCGAACATGATCTGGTCGTTGCGGCGTTCTCAGCACCGTGACCATGCGGCTACCCTAGGCAGCAGGCATTTCGGCGTAGTTAATTCGGTCGATGAAACACGGCGACAAATGCCTGTTATTGCGCAGAGTAAATTTCGAATGAAGCGCATGAAGAAAAGTTGAAACATTGCGCAATCACATCTGAGTCCATCTTCGATGAGGTGGTTCCGCGCAGCCGGCGGCGCTTCGCGCAGCGCGATGTCGAGATGCGATGCGCCGTCATGCGCACACTTCTTTCCGGCATTTCTTCCATCCGCGTCTTGCGCTCCCGGTGAGCACCCACGCGCTGTGGGTTCACGGCTCCTTAAGCGCGACGGAGTACGCCTCGGGAAAGTTCATGAAATGAGGCACGTGATGTCCGGTCTGCCATGGGAAGTCGCACTGATGCTCGGCCAGACCATCGAGAAGGTGCTGCCGATCACCCTTGCACTCGCTGTGGTCTTTTCGGTCCTGAGCCATTTCTGGGCCTGCAATCCCGGCAAGCCGTGGTGGCAGAAGCGCGAGCTCGTCACCGACATGGTCTATTGGTTCTTCGTGCCGGTGTTCGCGCGTGTGCTGCGCATCGGGTTGCTCGTGCTCGGGGCAGGCGTGGTGTTCAATATCCACGACGCAGACGAGTTGATCGCGTTCTATGAAAATGGCCATGGGCCGCTGGCTCAGCTGCCGGAATGGCTGCAAGGTCTGCTGTTCATCGTGCTCGCCGACTTCATGCTGTATTGGACGCACCGGCTGTTCCATGGCGGCGAGTTCTGGAAATATCATGCCGTGCATCACTCCTCCGAGGACCTTGAATGGATCTCGGCGGCGCGGTTTCATCCCATCAACCTGATCCTCGGCACGATCGCCGTCGACGTGATCCTGCTGATGGCCGGCATCTCGCCGAATGTGATGATCTG
The DNA here is from genome assembly GCF_013179005.1 of Bradyrhizobium denitrificans. Classification (NCBI taxonomy): domain Bacteria; kingdom Pseudomonadati; phylum Pseudomonadota; class Alphaproteobacteria; order Hyphomicrobiales; family Nitrobacteraceae; genus Bradyrhizobium; species Bradyrhizobium denitrificans. The sequence continues at coordinate 14,532 of NZ_JABFDP010000052.1, forward strand.
GGTCGGTCCGTTCACGACGTTCCATTCGGCCTTCGTGCACGCCAACCTCAACTGGACGCTCGGACCCTTCAAATATGTCCTGGCAACTCCGGTCTTCCATCGCTGGCACCACACCGCGATCGAAGAGGGCGGCAACACGAACTTTGCCGGCACCTTCCCGCTTTGGGACATTCTGTTCGGGACGTTCCGGATGCCGGAAGGTCGACTGCCGGAGAACTACGGCAAGGATGAAGCCGCGATGCCTGGCGAATTCGCCGGCCAGCTTGTCTTTCCCTTCCGCCGCTGAACGCCGGCCCGCAGGCTTAAGGCGAGTGGGCAACGTTTGCAGATCGTTCACCAATTGAGCGCAGATTTGCCGCGTCGGGCGCCGTCACCGCTGCGTATCGCTTGAGACGGCTCGTCAATGTCCCGGGGTTCCAGAATGTCGTTCAGTGTGTGGTGTCGTCCTCATCTTTCCCTGGCATGGCGCGCTTGCGTGGCCGCGATGCTGCTGTGGCCTGCCGCGGCGTCGGCCGATCCCGATCCGGCCATCGCCGTGAATGTCGATCAGGCGAAACTGGTCAAGCTGCCCGACAGGGTCGCCACCCTGGTGGTCGGCAACCCCATGATCGCGGATGTCACTCTGCAGAGCGGCGGCATCATCGTCGTCACGGGCAAGAGCTACGGGGCGACGAACTTCATTGCGATGGACCGCGGCGGCCAGGTGCTGGTCGATCGCCAGATCCAGGTGGCTGGTCCGACGGACAGGCTGGTGACGGTTTATCGCGGCGTCGATCGTGAGACCTATAGCTGTATGCCTGTGTGCCAGCGTCGGGTGACGCTGGGCGATGGTGACAATTACTTCAAGTCGGTGCTCGAGCAGGCCGGAACGATGTCCAGCACGGCGAGCGGCAGCGCCGCATCCGGCCCCAAGGCCAATTGACGCCAGCAGCGCTGCCGCCGGCGCCACGCTACCAGCGTTCTGCATCGCGCGAGGCGCATTGCCGCCTTGCGCTGCGCGTCGTGGCGCATGGGTGATCCGCGCAAATCTCTGCCGCGAGACCTTCTCTCGCAGTGAGGCCTGCCGGGATGACGAACGATCGTGGCAATCTCGACACGTGGTTAGCGGATCGTTGACGCGCCGCCCCACCTCGTCCGTTTCGTAGGAAACTCTTTCCCAACAAGTTTCCGCTATTTCTTTCACCCAGGTTGACGTGCCTCCCTCAAATCGGATGAACCCATGCAATCGTCCTCGATCGCCTCGTTGCGCAGCCTTTTGCGACGTTTTCGGCGCAATCGGCGGGCCTCCGCCGCGCTCGAATTCGCTCTGGTGGCGCCGATCTTCTTCGCGCTGCTGTTCGCGATCATCGAAACGGCCCTGATGTTCTTTGCCGGTCAGGTGCTCGAAACCATCACGCAGGATTCGGCGCGCATGATCCTCACCGGGCAGGCGCAGCAGGGGTCGTATACGCAGTCCCAGTTTGCGAGCTATGTCTGCAACCAGGTGCCGGCGCTGTTCGACTGCAACAAGATCTATATCGACGTGAAGAGCTACTCGAAGTTCGCCGACGTCTCGATCAGCAGCCAGATCGATAATTCCGGCAACTTCGTCAACAACATGACCTACAGCCCAGGCGCCGCCGGAGACATCGTCGTGGTCCGGCTGTTTTATCAATGGCCGATCTTCGTGACCGGGCTTGGCTACAACATCGCAAACCTCTCGGGCAGCAAGCGGCTGCTGGTTGGAACGGCCGCCTTCAAGAACGAGCCGTATTCATAAGACCGCCAAGGTGTCCATCATGCATTGTGCAAAAAGACCGGGAGCTTCGATGGGCGACCGCCTGCTTCGCCGCCTCGGCGCTTTCGGGGCCGACAAGCGGGGGATCGCCGCCACAGAATTCGCCTTCATTGTCCCGCTGATGCTGGTGATGTTCTTCGGTACAGTGGAGTTCTGCTCGGGGATCGCCGTCGATCGCAAGGTCACGTTGATGGCGCGGACCCTGTCCGATCTGACCTCTCAGTCGACCTCTGTCGGGGACTCCGACATGTCGAATTTCTTCGCTGCGTCGACTGGCATCATGTACCCCTATTCGACGACGCCGGTGAACGCGACGATCACTGAGCTCTATGTCGACCCCAAGACGATGCAGGCCACCGTGATGTGGAGCAAGGGATCGGCCCCGCGCTCGTCAGGCACCACGGTCGGTGTGCCGGCCGACCTGCTGGTCAGCGGCACCTACCTGATCTTCAGCGAGGTCAACTATCAATATGTGCCGACGATCGGCTATGTGATGGCGAAGACCGGCATCAAGCTCAGCGATGTCGCCTACACCCGCCCGCGGCAGTCGACCTGCGTGTTCTACAGTCCGAAGACGAGTTGCTAGAGCATGATCCGGAAAGGCGGAAACCGGCTTTCCGCAGATATCATGCTCAAACAAAGCGCTTAGCCAGCCGCCGCGTCGTCGCAGGCCGACCTTCGCAACCTCATCAACATCGAACATGAAAAAGGCCGCTCGACGCGGCCTTCTTTTTTTGACTTGCAGCTTTGTCAGCTGGGCCGAGCGGGTCGAAACTGACCCGCCGCCTTCAACGTCGCCAGCTTAGCTGGCTGCGCGGAGGTTGTCGGCCGACGACTTGCCCGAACGACGATCGGCCACGATCTCGTAGGAGATCTTCTGGCCTTCGCGCAGCGTGCCGAGACCGGCGCGCTCGACGGCGCTGATGTGCACGAACACGTCGTTGCCGCCGTCATCCGGCTGAATGAAGCCGTAGCCCTTGGTTGCGTTAAACCACTTCACGGTTCCCATGCTCACGGGGGTAGTTCCCTTCTCAGATATCAAATGCGTAACCCAGGATCCTGGGCTGGTTAGATCGAATTTTTGGAAGGGTCGTCAGCGTCTGAACCGGCTGTACCGGTAATAGCTAATCTCGTCCGGCCGAAAATCGATTGCCGCATATTCTATTGGAAATGGGGCCGCAAAACAATCCTGAGCTGCGCGCGCGCGCACGATTTTTTGCGCGCCGGCCGAGGACCGGCGCGCTCATTGCGCAAGAGATAATCATGCCGCGAGAGGGTGAAATAATGTTCCACCCTGGACTGAGCACTGACCGTTCAGCGGCGGCGGAACTGCCCGCCGCGCTGCGGCGCACCACGTGGAGGACCGCCTGGGCTGCTGGGCCGCTCATCCTTGTGACGGAAGATGAGGCGGCCCTTTTCCAGATCGTAGGGCGACATCTCGACGGTCACGCGGTCGCCCGCCAGCGTCTTGATGCGATTCTTTTTCATCTTGCCCGCGGTGTAGGCAACGATTTCGTGCCCCGCATCGAGTTGAACCCGGTAGCGCGCGTCGGGAAGGATTTCGGTGACCAGCCCTTCGAACTGGATCAGCTCTTCCTTAGCCATGTCTCTCTCCAGATCGATAGACGTCTAGTTTGGCCGTTGGTTGCGGTTATGAGCGTGGTTTTTGGGTCTGCCTTCGCGATGCAGGAATGCAACGCCTTGAATCGACCCGGACTTGCCGCCGCCTTGCGACGGTCGGTTGGGCTCCTGACGATTGCCTGGCAGAGCCGGCATCTTAGCATTGGAACGCCGACGACGGCGAGGGCCTTTTGCGGCGTTGCCACCATCATTGGCCCGCGCATTCTGCATGCCAGGGCGGCCGCCAGGACGCTGGGGCTGGCCGGCGGGCGCCGCGTCGCGGTGACCCGGCGTCCGGCGATCCTCGCGCGGCAGCGTGGTCTTGGTCAGCCGCTCGATGTCCCGCAGGTAGGACAGTTCGTCCGCTCCCGCCACCAGCGAGATCGCGACGCCATCGGCGCCGGCGCGCGCGGTGCGCCCGATCCGGTGCACATAGGTCTCCGGTACGTTCGGCAGGTCGAAGTTGACGACGTGGCTGACGCCGTCGACGTCGATGCCGCGCGCGGCAATATCGGTGGCGACCAGGGTGCGGATCTCTCCGGTGCGGAACGCTGCCAGGGTGCGCTCGCGGTGGTTCTGCGACTTGTTGCCGTGAATGGCCTGAGCCGGAATGCCCGCCTTTTCGAGGCCCTTCACGACCTTGTCGGCCCCGTGCTTGGTGCGGGTGAACACCAGTGCCCGATTGACCGGCTCATCCTTGAGCAACTGGGCCAGCAGGCTCGGCTTGGCGGAGTGGTCGACCTGGATCACGCGCTGGGTGATGCGCTCGACCGTCGACGACACCGGCGTCACCGCCACCCGCGCGGGATCGCGCAGCATGGCGTCGGCCAGTTCGGCGATGTCCTTCGGCATGGTCGCCGAGAAGAACAGGGTCTGGCGCTTGATCGGCAGCTTGGCCACGATCTTTCGGATGTCGTTGATGAAGCCCATGTCGAGCATGCGGTCTGCTTCATCGAGCACGAGGAACTCGACCTGGGTCAGCTTCAGGGCATTGCCCTGAACGAGGTCGAGCAGCCGGCCGGGCGTGGCGACCAGCACGTCGACGCCCGGCATCAAAGCGCGGACCTGGCGTCCCATGGGCACACCGCCGATGGCAAGCGCCGAGGTCAGGCGGATATGACGGCCATAGGTGTTGAAGCTGTCGAGGATCTGGCCCGACAGCTCGCGGGTCGGGCTCAGCACCAGCACGCGTGCCGTTTTCGGCTGCGGCTTGATGCGGGTTTCCAGCAGACGATGCAGGATCGGCAGCGCAAAGGATGCCGTCTTGCCGGTTCCGGTCTGCGCGATGCCGATCACGTCGCGGCCTTGAAGCGCGATCGGGATGGTCTGGGCCTGGATCGGGGTGGGGGTGGTGTAGTTTTCTTCCTTCAGCGCGCGCGTCAGCGCGTCGGCGAGGTTAAAATCCTGGAAGGATGTCAAAAGCGTGGGCTTTCCATATGAGGATAAGGCCCTCGTCGGCATGGGGCCGGACGCGGGCGGGTGACTAGAGACACCCGCGTGTTTGGAGCGCCTATTGTGGAGTGCTGAGGATGCGGAGCCAAAAGCTCTGGATGAGCTAAAGAACACGCGGCTCGCAAAGATCCGGCTGATTCGCCTCGATCTGCCAGCTATATGGAGCAGCTGCGCGCCACTTTCAAGGCCACGTGCGTACCGCAGTGGCGATCGAGGTGGTACCCCGCTGCTTTAAAATTAGTCATTCAAAACAATCTGCACAAATTTGGCGCTACTTGCTGGCCGATTGGTCAGGTTCGCTGCTCAAAAGATGGGCTGTTGGTTGCGACCTTCGGTCGCGATTGGACTGATTTTTAATATTCCTTCAATGGCTTACCCGGTGGGAGGGGCGTGGCACGCTTCTTGCGATTCTTCCGCCGCAGACCGCCGGCCGCTTTGGCTGCGAAGCACGTCTGCGTCAGGGAGATATTCACTCATGCTTACTCGACTCACTCAGGAATTAACGGCGCCGTTCAGCCGCCGTCGCTGGCTGGCTGCTGCTGCCGGCCTGGCACTTGGCGCTGCCGGCTTCGGCCCGGCGATGGCCGCGGACGACACCATCAAGATCGGCGTTCTGCATTCGCTGTCCGGCACCATGGCGATCAGCGAGACCACGCTGAAGGACACGATCCTGTTCCTGATCGACGAGCAGAACAAGAAGGGCGGCGTGCTCGGCAAGAAGCTCGAGGCCGTCGTGGTCGACCCTGCGTCGAACTGGCCGCTGTTCGCCGAGAAGGCGCGCGAGCTGATCACCAAGAACAAGGTCGCGGTCGTGTTCGGCTGCTGGACCTCGGTGTCGCGCAAGTCGGTGCTGCCGGTGTTCAAGGAGCTCAACAGCATCCTGTTCTACCCGGTCCAGTACGAGGGCGAGGAGAGCGAGCGCAACGTGTTCTACACCGGTGCGGCGCCGAACCAGCAGGCGATCCCGGCGGTCGACTACCTGATGAAGGAAGAGAAGGTGAAGCGCTGGGTGCTGGCCGGCACCGACTACGTCTATCCGCGCACCACCAACAAGATCCTGGAAGCCTACCTGAAGTCCAAGGGCGTGGCTCAGGACGACATCATGATCAACTACACGCCGTTCGGTCACTCCGACTGGCAGACGATCGTCGCCGACATCAAGAAGTTCGGCTCGGCCGGCAAGAAGACCGCCGTGGTCTCGACCATCAACGGCGACGCCAACGTTCCGTTCTACAAGGAGCTCGGCAACCAGGGCATCAAGGCCAAGGATATCCCGGTGGTCGCGTTCTCGGTGGGTGAGGAAGAGCTCGCCGGCATCGACACCAAGCCGCTGGTCGGCCATCTCGCCGCCTGGAACTATTTCGAGTCGATCAAGACCCCGGCCAACGAGAAGTTCATCAAGGATTGGCAGGCCTACACCAAGAACCCGAAGCGCGTCACCAACGACCCGATGGAAGCGCATGTGATCGGCTTCAACATGTGGGTGAAGGCGGTCGAGAAGGTCAAGTCGACCGACGCCGACAAGGTCATCGATGCGCTGCCCGGCACCGAGGCTCCGAACCTGACCGGCGGCGTGTCGAAGATGCTGCCGAACCACCACATCACCAAGCCGGTGTTCATCGGCGAGATCAAGGGTGATGGCCAGTTCAGCGTCGTCTACAAGACCAAGGACCTGGTCCCCGGCGACGCCTGGTCGAAGGAGCTCGAAGGCTCCAAGGACCTGATCGGCGACTGGGTCGGCAAGAAGTGCGGCAACTTCAACGTCAAGACCAACAAGTGCCTGGGTTCGGGCACCTGATCCCGACCTTACGACCTCATCACGACCGGAGAAGGCGGCGATCAGTGCCGCCTTCTCTCTTCCTCCTGCCGGGGTGGTCCAGTGCCTGCCATTGTTCTCGCGATTGTTCGCAGCCTTCTTCTATCCATTGCCCTGATCGTCGCGGCCGTTCCGGCCTTCGCCGCCAGCTTCGAAGAGTCCGTCGCCAAATTCGCCAATGACGATTTCTCCGACACCGATGATGCGGTGGGCGAGATCGCGGTGTCTGGCAATCCGCTGGCCTATCCGATCATCAGCGCGCTGCAGGACGAGCGGCTGATGTTCGATGCCGAGACCAAGAAGGTCTATGTCAAGCAGGCCGACGGCAAGATCATCGATGCGGCCACCGGCGCGGCCGTCGACAAGCTGCCCGACAATGCCGCGGCGGTGAGCCTCAACAATCGCCTGCGCCGCAGTGTCGACGCCGCGCTGGGCGGCCTGACCCTGCTGTCGCCGGACGTGATCAGGCGGCTGTCGGCGGCGAAATCCGTGTTCAAGTCGCATGACGAGGCGACGCTGCCGACGGTGGACTCGGCGCTCGCCAAGGAAACCAACCGCAGCGTCAAACAGGCGCTGACCGAGGCGCGCGCCGCCATTCTCCTGTTCAAGTCCGATGCCAGCGAGGTCGACAAGCTCGAGGCCGTCGCGACCATCAGGGCGCGCAGCGATCAGGAAGCGCTGGCGCTGCTGACCGAGATCAGCGGCGGCGATCAGCCGGCGAGCGTTGCCAAGGCCGCGGCCGGCGCCATCGCCGCGATCCAGAGTTCGCTCGCGATCTGGTCCGGCGTGCAGAACGCCTGGTACGGTCTGTCGCTCGGCTCGGTGCTGCTGCTGGCCGCCATCGGCCTCGCCATCACCTTCGGCGTCATGGGCGTCATCAACATGGCCCATGGCGAGATGGTGATGCTCGGCGCCTACACCACCTTCGTCGTGCAGGAGGTGATCCGCACGCGCTACCCGGCGCTGTTCGACTATTCGCTGCTGATCGCGGCCCCGCTCGCTTTCTTGGTGGCCGGGGCAATCGGCGTGCTGATCGAACGCACCATCATCCGCTTCCTCTATGGTCGTCCGCTGGAGACGCTGCTGGCCACCTGGGGCCTGTCGCTGATCCTGCAGCAGGCGGTGCGTTCTGCCTTCGGCCCCACCAACCGCGAGGTCGGCAATCCCTCCTGGATGAGCGGCGCGTTCGAGCTCGGCCAGATCACCATCACCTATAACCGGCTCTGGATCCTCTGCTTCACCATGGCCGTCTTCGCGATCCTGCTGGCGATGCTGCGCTACACCGCGCTTGGGCTGGAGATGCGCGCGGTGACGCAGAACCGCCGCATGGCCGCGTCGATGGGCATCGCGACGTCGCGGGTCGATGCGCTCACCTTCGGCCTCGGCTCCGGCATTGCCGGCATCGCCGGCGTGGCGCTGTCGCAGATCGACAATGTCAGCCCCAACCTCGGCCAGAGCTACATCATCGACTCCTTCATGGTCGTGGTGTTCGGCGGCGTCGGCAATCTCTGGGGCACTTTGGTCGGCGCCTTCACACTCGGCATCGCCAACAAGTTCCTGGAGCCGGTCGCCGGCGCCGTGCTCGGCAAGATCGCTATCCTGGTGCTGATCATCCTGTTCATTCAGAAGCGCCCGCGCGGCCTGTTCGCGCTCAAGGGCCGGGCGGTGGAAGCATGATGCCGCATATGCTGACGAGGTCGCTGGACCGCGCCGCGACCATCTTCGTGCTGATCGTGGCCGCCTGCGGCGTCCTGATCCCGCTGTCGAACCTGCTGCTGCCGGCAGGCTCCGCGCTGCAGGTGCCGACCTATCTGGTCGCGCTATGGGGCAAATATGTCTGCTACGCCATCCTGGCGCTCTCGATCGATCTGATCTGGGGCTATTGCGGCATCCTCTCGCTCGGCCACGGCGCGTTCTTCGCGCTCGGCGGCTATGCGATGGGCATGTATCTGATGCGCCAGATCGGCACCCGCGGCGTCTACGGCAATCCGATTCTGCCGGACTTCATGGTGTTCCTGAACTACTCCAAGCTGCCGTGGTACTGGCACGGCTTCGACATGTTCTGGTTCGCCGCGCTGATGGTCTTGTTCGTACCGGGCCTGCTGGCGTTCTGTTTCGGCTGGCTGGCATTCCGCTCGCGTGTGACTGGCGTGTATCTGTCGATCATCACCCAGGCGATGACCTACGCGTTGCTGCTCGCTTTCTTTCGCAACGATTTCGGCTTCGGCGGCAACAACGGTCTGACCGATTTCAAGGATATTCTCGGCTTCAACGTCCAGGCGGAGGGCACCCGCGCCGCCTTGTTCGCGCTGAGCTGCCTCGCGCTCATTCTGGCCTTCCTGATCTGCCGCGCCGTGGTGTCGTCCAAGCTCGGCAAGGTGCTGATCGCGATCCGCGACGCCGAGTCGCGGACGCGCTTCCTCGGCTATCGCGTCGAGTCCTACAAGCTGTTCGTGTTCACGCTGTCGGCCTGCATGGCCGGCGTGGCCGGCGCTCTCTACGTGCCGCAGGTCGGTATCATCAATCCCTCGGAGTTCGCACCGGGCAATTCGATCGAGGCGGTGATCTGGGTCGCGGTCGGCGGCCGCGGCACGCTGGTCGGCGCGGCGCTCGGCGCGGTTGTCGTCAACTACGCCAAGACCTTCTTCACGTCAGGCGTGCTCGCGCCCTATTGGCTGTTCATGCTCGGCGCGTTGTTCGTCCTGGTCACCCTGCTGCTGCCCAAGGGCATCCTCGGCACCTTCAACAGCTGGTGGGATCATGTCAGCAGCAAGACGCCGAACGCCGACAGCGCCGCCCGCGAGGACGGCGTCACTGAACCCAAGATGGCGGAGTGAGCGGCATGAATGTGATGGATACGAGATCGACCTCCGCGCTGCTCTATCTCGACGGCGTGCACGTCTCCTTCGACGGCTTCCACGCCATCAATAATCTCTCGCTGGCGTTGGAGCCTGGTGAGATGCGCGCCATCATCGGGCCGAACGGCGCCGGTAAGACCACGATGATGGACATCATCACCGGCAAGACCAAGCCCGACGAGGGCACGGTGCTGTTCGACGGCAAGACCGATCTCACGCGCCTCGACGAGACCCGCATCGCCGAGCTCGGCATCGGCCGCAAATTCCAGAAGCCGACCGTGTTCGAGAGTCAGTCGGTCGAGGACAATCTGCTGCTGGCGCTCAACGTCGATCACAGCGTCAAGGGCACGCTGTTCTGGCGCGGCTCGAGGGGCGAGGCTGAGCAGATCGACAAGGTGCTGGAGACGGTGCGGCTGAAGGACGTCCGGCGCAAGCTCGCCGGCAGCCTGTCGCACGGCCAGAAGCAGTGGCTGGAGATCGGCATGCTCCTGGCGCAGGACCCGAAGCTGCTGCTGGTTGACGAGCCGGTGGCCGGGATGACCGATGTGGAAACGCATCAGACAGCCGAGCTGCTCAAGGAAATCAACAAGGATCATACCGTCATGGTCGTCGAGCACGACATGACCTTCGTCCGCGAGCTCGGCGTCAAGGTCACCTGCCTGCATGAAGGCACTGTCCTCGCTGAGGGCACCATCGATCAGGTGTCGTCGAACGAGCGGGTGATCGAAGTGTATCTGGGTCGATAAGCGAATAGGCGAGTAGCGAATAGGGAAGCGCAGAGACATGAACGGAACGGCAGATTCTATTCGCTATTCGCTATTCGCCATTCGCCCCTCATCGACCGGAGGTTGCTGATGCTGACCGTCGACAACATCAACCTCTATTACGGCGCCGCCCAGGCGCTGCGCGGCGTCTCGATTGCGGCTGAGCCGGGCAAGGTGACCTGCGTGCTCGGCCGCAACGGCGTCGGCAAGACCTCGCTCTTGCGGGCGTTGGTCGGGCAATATCCGCTGGCCTCCGGCAGCATCACCTTCGATGGCGCCGACATCACCCATCTCAAGCCCTATGAGCGGGCGCGCAAGGGCATCGGCTTCGTGCCGCAGGGTCGTGAGATCTTTCCGCTGCTGACGGTGGAGGAGAACCTCAAGACCGGCTTCGGCCCGCTGAAGCGCAGCGACCGCAGCATTCCGGACGACGTGTTCTCGCTGTTTCCGGTGCTGCAGTCGATGCTCGGCCGGCGCGGCGGCGACCTCTCCGGCGGCCAGCAGCAGCAGCTCGCAATCGGCCGCGCGATGGTGATGCGGCCGAAGGTCCTGCTGCTCGACGAGCCGACCGAGGGCATCCAGCCCTCGATCATCAAGGACATCGGCCGGGCCATCTCTTACTTGCGCAATCTCGGCAACATCGCCATCGTCCTGGTCGAGCAATATCTCGACTTTGCCTGCGAACTCGGCGACAACTTCGCCGTCATGGATCGCGGCGCGGTGAAATTCACATGCACCCGCGCCAATCTCGATCCGGCCGAGATCAGCCGCCAGATGGCGCTTTGATCGTCATTTAGCTTGGTGGACGCGGTCTCGCCCGCGTCCGGTCCCAGGGGAGGGGATCGATGCGGGCCGATCCCGCCAGCGCCGCTGCCGATATCTTCGAGGCCAACCGCGCCCGTGGCGCGGTGCGTTTCGATGTGCGGCTGCAGGATGGCATGACGCGGCGTCATCATCTGCATGAATCCGGCTCGCTGCGCGTGCGCTTTCCCTCGCCCGAGGATGACGGCCTATCGGCGATGTTCGTCAACACGGCGGGCGGCGTCGCCGGCGGCGATCGCTTCGCGGTCGAGGTCGCGGCCGGCGAAGGCAGCCGCGTAACGCTGTCAAGCGCCGCCGCCGAGAAGGTGTATCGCGCCCCGGGCAAGCCGGCCGAGCTCGACATTGCGCTGACCGCCGCGGCGGGCGCGCATATCACGTGGCTGCCGCAGGAGACCATCCTGTTCGATCGCGCCCGTATTCACCGCCGCATCGACATCGATCTCGCCGCAACCGCGTCTCTCCTGCTGTGCGAGATCGTCGTGTTCGGCCGTACCGCCATGGGCGAACGCATGCGCGAGGGCGAGTTCGTCGATCGCTGGCGGCTGCGGCGCGGCGGCAGGCTGGTGTTCGCCGAAACGGTCCGCCTCGACGGCGACATCGGCGGCAAACTGGCGCATCCGGCGATCGCCAACGGCGCCGCGGCGATCGGGACGGCGCTGATCGTGCCGGGCGACGCGGCGCTGGTCGAGCGCATCCGGGAGGGCCTGCCGGCGTTCCGGGGCGAGGCCGGGCTGTCGGCCTGGAATGGATTTGCAATGGCGCGCTTCTGTGCCCAAGATGCCGCGAGCCTGCGCGCCGACATGATGGCCGTGCTCGGCTGCGCCTCCGCCGTGCCGCTGCCGCGGCTCTGGCTTAATTAGACGTTGACCAACTGACGATTACCAGAAGACGTTGACCAGACGACGATCACCAGAGAGCCCGCATGAACCTGTCTCCCCGCGAAAAGGACAAGCTCCTGATCTCGATGGCCGCCATCGTGGCCCGCCGCAGGCTCGAGCGCGGCGTCAAGCTGAACCATCCCGAGGCGGTCGCGATCATCTCCGACTTCATCCTCGAAGGCGCGCGTGATGGCCGCACCGTGGCCGAACTGATGCAGGCCGGCGCCCAGGTCCTGACCCGCGACCAGGTGATGCCGGGCATTCCTGAGATGATCCACGACATCCAGGTCGAGGCGACATTCCCGGACGGCACCAAGCTCGTCACGGTGCACGAGCCGATCCGGTGAGGTAGGCGCAAACATTGTTGGCCGTCATGCCCGGGCTCGACCCGGGCATCCACGCCCTCCGATCCGCAAGGTGGGAGGTGGATGGCCGGGACAAGCCCGGCCATGACGCAGCGGAGATAGGCGAGGTAACACATGATCCCCGGCGAACTCTTTATTCAGGACGGCGAGATCGAGCTCAATGCCGGCCGCAAGACGGTGACGCTCTCGGTCGCCAACACCGGCGACCGGCCGATCCAGGTCGGCTCGCACTACCATTTCTTCGAGACCAATCCGGCGCTGAAATTTGACCGCAAGAAAGCGCGCGGCATGCGGCTGGACATCGCCGCCGGCACGGCGGTGCGCTTCGAGCCCGGCCAGACCCGCGACGTGCAGCTGGTGGCGCTCGCGGGCAAGCGCATGGTCTACGGCTTCCGCGGCGACGTCATGGGCAAGCTGTAGACCGATGCCGACCGGGTTACGCCTTGTCTCCGAAGCTGCCGAGCTCGCGGCCCGCCGCCACGCCGGCCAGCAGCGCAAGGGCCGTGATGAGGAGCCTTACGTCAATCATCTCGCCGAGGTCGCGAGCGTCCTCGCGGCGACCAGTGATGGCGCGGACGCCGAGCTGGTCGCAGCCGGCTGGCTGCACGACATCATCGAGGACACCGACACCACCGCCGACGAGCTGACGCAGCGTTTCGGTGCGCGCGTCGCCGGCCTCGTCGAGGAGGTGACGGACGACATGACGCTGCCGAAGAGCGAGCGCCGCGCCGTGCAGGTCATCGCCGCTCCCGGCAAGTCTGCGGGCGCCAAGCAGATCAAGATCGCCGACAAGATCAGCAACATCCGCGCCCGCATCTTCTTCGAGCCGGATCTCGAGCAGCAGCTCGAACTCATGGAGTATCTCGGCTGGGCCGAGCAGGTCGTCGCCGGCTGCCGCGGCGTGAACCCGCGGCTGGATACGCTATTCGACGAGACCGTTGCGAATGCGCGGGGCTCGCTGTGAGCAAACGGCCGGCGTCTCGCCATCACGACAAGCAGAGCTAATTGGGGGCCAACGATGTCCGTCAAGATCAAGCGTTCCGTCTATGCCGACATGTTCGGCCCGACCACCGGCGACAAAGTCCGGTTGGCCGACACCGATCTGATCATCGAGGTCGAGAAGGACTTCACCATTTATGGCGAGGAGGTGAAGTTCGGCGGCGGCAAGGTGATCCGTGACGGCATGGGGCAGTCGCAGGCGACCAACAAGCAGGGCGCCGCCGACACCGTCATCACCAACGCCCTGATCGTCGATCATTGGGGGGTCGTGAAGGCTGACGTCGCGATCAAGGACGGCATGATCAGCGCGATCGGCAAGGCCGGCAATCCCGACATCCAGCCCGGCGTCACCATCGTGATCGGCCCGGGCACCGACGTGATCGCGGGCGAGGGCAAGATCCTCACCGCCGGCGGCTTCGACAGCCACATCCATTTCATCTGCCCGCAGCAGATCGAGCACGCGCTGATGTCCGGCGTCACCTCGCTGCTCGGCGGCGGCACCGGCCCGTCGCACGGCACTTTCGCCACGACCTGCACGCCCGGCCCCTGGCATATCGGGCGCATGATGCAGTCGTTCGATGCGTTCCCGGTGAACCTCGGCATTTCCGGCAAGGGTAACGCGTCGCGCCCGGCCGCGCTGGTCGAGATGATCAAGGCCGGTGCCTGCGCGCTGAAGCTGCACGAGGATTGGGGCACAACGCCGGCCGCGATCGACAACTGCCTCTCGGTCGCCGACGACCACGACATTCAGGTCATGCTGCATTCGGACACGCTGAACGAGTCGGGCTTCGTCGAGGATACGATCAAGGCGTTCAAGGGCCGCACCATCCACGCCTTCCACACCGAGGGCGCCGGCGGCGGCCATGCGCCCGACATCATCAAGGTCGCCGGGCTGAAGAACGTGCTGCCGTCCTCGACCAATCCGACGCGACCGTTCACGCGCAACACCATCGACGAGCATCTGGACATGCTGATGGTGTGCCATCATCTCGATCCATCGATCGCCGAGGATCTGGCGTTCGCCGAAAGCCGCATCCGCAAGGAGACGATCGCGGCCGAGGACATCCTGCACGATCTCGGCGCGCTCTCGATGATGTCGTCGGACTCGCAGGCGATGGGGCGGCTCGGCGAGGTCATCATCCGGACCTGGCAGACCGCCGACAAGATGAAGAAGCAGCGCGGCGCCTTGCCGCAAGACAAAGGCAAGGACAATGACAATTTCCGCGTCAAGCGCTACATCGCCAAATACACGATCAACCCGGCGATCGCGCATGGCGTGTCCAAGTTGATCGGTTCGGTCGAGAAGGGCAAGCTCGCCGACCTCGTGCTGTGGTCGCCGGCCTTTTTCGGCGTCAAGCCGGACTGCGTTATCAAGGGCGGTACGATCGTGGCGGCGCCGATGGGCGATCCCAACGCCTCGATCCCGACTCCGCAGCCGGTGCATTACCAGCCGATGTTCGGCGCGTTCGGCAAGTCGTTGACGGCGTCCTCGGTGATCTTCACCTCGAAGGCGGCGGTCGCGGGCGGCCTTGCGCGCAAGCTCGGCCTCTCCAAGAAGCTCTACGCGGTGCAGAACACCCGCGGCAAGATCTCGAAGAAGAGCATGATTCACAACGATGCGACGCCGGAGATTGAGGTCGATCCCGAGACCTATGAGGTGCGCGCAGACGGCGAGCTCCTGACCTGCGAACCTGCCGAGGTGCTGCCCATGGCGCAGCGCTATTTCATGTTCTAAACTTGCTCCCGGTACCCAGAACCAGAAACGTACCGGGAGGACTGCCTCGTGATCTATGTCGTTGCCACCTTGACCATCAAGCCTGAAACCCGCGCGGAATTCATTGCTGCGGCGACCGCCTGTATTGCAGGGACCCGCAAGGAACCGGGCAATATCGCCTATGACCTGCACGAGAGCGTCACCGATCCGAGCCGGATGGTCTTTGTCGAGCAGTGGGAAAACGCCGAGGCTTTGGTGCCGCATCGCGCGACCGAGCACATGAAGACGTTCGGGCGAGTCGCGGTGAAATGCATGGCGGCGCCGCCGAAGATCGAGATCATTACGCCTGAGAAGGTCGATGTCCGCTGAGCGGAATTACGAGATGAGGATGTCAGCATGATCCGCGCCACGCGTGTGCTGGGGCAGCATCGTTGGACAGAGGCGGCCGCCGATTCCGTCCTGCTCGATTTCGACGATCGGCATCGGCGACGGCTGGCGATGACCGGCACGCGCGGGCTCGCATTCGTGCTCGACCTCGAGCACGCCACCGCGCTTCGCGGCGGCGATGCCCTGGTGCTGGAGGACGGCCGGCTGGTCGAGGTCGTTGCCGCGGCGGAGCCGCTGCTGGAGATCCGCGCCAGCGATCCACACCATCTGGTGCGGCTCGCCTGGCATCTCGGCAACCGGCATCTGCCGACCCAGATCATGGCCAAGAGCCTGCGCATCCGCCGTGACCACGTGATCGAGGCGATGGTCAAGGGGCTCGGCGCGCGCGTCATCGAGATCGAGGCGCCGTTCGATCCGGAAGGCGGCGCCTATGCCGAGCCCAGCCATGCGCAGGGCCATGATGAACATGATCACCATCATGGCCACGATGATCATCACGATCATGGCGGGCACGAGCACGCGCATCACGGCCATGACCACGGCCACGCGCATGACGATCATGTGCATGACGAGCACTGCGGCCACGGCCATCATCATCACGGCCATGCCCATGCTCATGACCGCAAGTGAGCGGCCGCATGTCTCCGCGGCGATGACCGAGCTGGATCATCCGGCGCTCTACCGTCTGATGACGTGGTTGTCGCCGGCCTTCCCGGTGGGCGGCTTCGCCTATTCGAGCGGCATCGAATGGGCCGTCGAAGCCGGCGATGTCGACGATGCCGCTTCGCTTCGCGGCTGGCTCTCGACGATGCTGACCGACGGCTCCGGCTTCTGCGATGCGGTTTTCCTCGTGCATGCGCATCGCGCCATGGAGCTCGGCGACATCGACCGCCTGCGCGAGGTTGCGGAGCTTGCCGCTGCTTTCGTGCCGTCGCGGGAGCGGCAATTGGAGACGACCGCGCAAGGCCGTGCCTTCATCGAGATCGCGCGTTCGGCGTGGAATTCCCCAGGTCTCGACGACGCGGTGTCGCAGTGCGAGGCCATGGTCTACCCTGTCGCCGTCGGCGTGGTGGGCGCTGCCCATGGCATTCCGTCAAGCCTGCTGCTGCACGCTTACCTTCACGCGGTGACGTCGAATTGGATCTCTGCGGGAAGCCGGTTGATCCCACTGGGGCAGACCGACAGCCAGCGCGTGCTGGCCGCGCTCGAGCCGGTCGTGACCGCCACCGCGGTACGGGCGATCTCGGCGTCGCTCGATGATATCGGCAGTGCGACCTTCAGGGCCGATCTTGCCAGTCTGCGTCACGAAACACAGTATACGAGGCTGTTCCGTTCGTGAGCTGCCTGGATCGTCATCTCGGCCGGATGATCAACGCGAGTCGTTGTCATGAGCGGCCGCAGGACGAGCCTCACACGGCCTTCGGTCGAATCTGATGAGTTATCGATCCCCATTCCACGGGGATGACAAGAGGACATTGATATGGCTACGTCGCATGGTCCGCTTCGCGTGGGTGTTGGTGGTCCGGTTGGATCCGGCAAGACCGCGCTGATGGATCTCCTCTGCAAGTCGATGCGGGGACGCTATGACATCGCGGCGATCACGAACGACATCTACACCAAATGGGACGCTGAGTATCTGGTCCGCTCCGGCTCGTTGACACCGGACCGCATTGCCGGTGTGGAGACCGGCGGCTGTCCGCATACGGCGATCCGCGAGGATGCGTCCATGAATCTCGCAGCGGTCGCCGACATGCGGGCGAAGTTTCCCGGACTCGATCTCATTCTGATCGAGTCCGGCGGTGACAACCTCGCCGCAACCTTCTCGCCTGAGCTGGCCGACATCACCATCTACGTCATCGACGTCGCGGCTGGCGACAAGATCCCCTCCAAGGGCGGCCCCGGCATCACGCGGTCCGACCTCCTGGTGATCAACAAGATCGACCTGGCGCCGCATGTGGGCGCCTCTCTCGAGAAGATGGAGACGGACGCCAAGCGCATGCGCGGCGAGCGTCCCTTCGTCATGACCAACATGAAGAAGAGCCAGGGGCTCGACCGGATCGTCAGCTTCATCGAAGCGAAGGGGGGGCTGACAGCGTCCGCTTGAGTTCTGCATCCGGCAGAGGATCTGAGATGTGCCGGCCTGCTGTCTTCGGCGGCGTGCTACGCACTCGCATGACCGGGGCCGTCGCCGCGCAGTCCCTGCTTGAACGGTCGCCCGGAGCATGGCGCTGATCCAACCGCGGCGACCGGCCGTTCCGGACCTTAACGATCCGAAGCGGCGAGACGCAAAAAAGCCTTACCGGGCCGGAACAACTTGATCTGCCCGAGGTTTCCTGAGCCCGGAGTGTGGCTGGCCGAAAACGCGTACGCCAGGCGTGGTCGTTCTGCTTGACCCCGGGGATCGTCTTCCCGATCAATTTTTGCTCGTAACGAGGCGCTCGTTTAAAGAGTAGCAGGCCCATTTATTGGATGTCTCGTGCCCTCCTCCCACAACCCTTGATTAAAGAGTAAACGAGTGCTCCGGCTGGGTGTCATCATCGGTGTGATCGCGCTAATTGGAACGGCGTTATCCGGCTTGGCGGCTTACCGGGTTCACGATCAGGAGCTGGCGATCGATCGCATCGCGCTGGCACGCGCTATCGACGTGCATGCAAGCCTTGTCCAGGACCGTCTGACCGAGCGTGAATTGCTGGCGCGGGTGGCCTCCGGGCTGTTCCGGGCTCCGTCCGTCATCAAGGCGAACATGCTGGAGCCGCTGCGCTCCTCAATCTACGCCTTCAAGACCGATTTCGTCGTGGCGTCGTGGATCGCACGGCTGCGGCCCGATGAGCTCCCGATCGCGCAGGCGGAGCTGCGCCAAGCGGGCTTCCCGAACCCGACTATTCGCAACTACGACGATAAGCCGTTGGATGCGGCGACCCTGACGGGTCCGATCGACGTCTTGATGGATCTCGAGCCGCGCAACGCCGATACGTTGAAGCTTCCCGGCGTGGCTTTGGACCGGCAGCCGATCGTCGGGCCCATGCTGACGCGCGCCATGGCTGAGGGCAAGCCGGTCGCGTCCGACCCGACGCCCCTGTTGCGCGCGAATGGACCGATCGGAATTGTGCTGGCGGCCCCGGTCGTCCCGCAGGGGGCGACGGCACCGGCCGGCTTCGTCACGTTCTCCTACGAGATCGGCCCGCTGCTCCTGACCAATGACGATCTTTCTCTGTTCTCTGTGGCGCTCAAGGATCCTCGCAACGCCTCCGATGAGCTGGTCGCCAATGATCAGGGTGCCGTGTCCGGCAGGACGCGCGGGGCGGACGCACCGGCGCCGTCATCAACGCGGACTGTCACCTTCGGCAATCATGATTGGTCGCTGGTCTATTACGCCAAGAGCAATTCGGTCCGGCGAGCCCAGCAGACCGCCGCGATCGTCGGCGTGATCGGGCTAGCCCTGACCGGTATCATCTGCGGCCTGTTCGGCTACGTCGCCTATAACAATTTACGCCTGAGCCGTGAGATCCAGGTGCGGATCGGCTTTGAACGCCGCCTGACGGCCGTCATCGACGAGCTGAATCATCGGGTCAAGAACATCCTGGCGGTGATCCAGTCGATCGTGACGCGCACGTTGCGCCATGGCAGTGATATCGATGTGGCGCGCGAACTCCTGATCGGGCGTATCCACGCCATGTCCAACGTCGTCACGCTGCTGAGCGAGAGCCAGTGGCAGGGGGTTCAGCTGCGCGGCCTGTTCGAGTCGCGCGCCATTCCGCATGCGGATCGGATCGCCGTCACCGGTCCCGACATCACCGTGAGCGCGCGGGCGGCGCAGAGCCTGTCGCTGCTGTTCTTCGAGTTGGCGTCCCACTCCGACGAGGGGCTGTCGCTGGTTGGCAAGCATCCCCACATCACTGCGAAATGGGATGTGACTGGCGAGGAGCCGAATGCCGTTTTTCAGTTCCGCTGGGAGGAGTTCAACACCAGCGAAGCGACCCGGCGGCCGGATAGCGATTTCGGCCTGATCCTGCTCGATCGCGTTGCGCCGGAAGCCTTGGGTGGCACGTCGAAGCGGTTCTTCACCGAGGCCAGCTATGTCTATGAGCTGACCGCTCCGATGGAGACGGTCGTCGACATCACCGAGCGCGATCGCACCGAGCAGTTCTCAGCCCCCGTGCATCCATCGCGTTAGAGCATGATCCGAAAGACGAGAACCGGCCTTCCGAAGAGATCATGTTCAAACAAAAATCAAACGGCGGCCCACAGGGAGCCGCCGCTTGTGTTTGATGAGCCCGGTTAGACCGGTCAGCCGCCGCTGCCGCCGATGACTGCACGGACGGTCTCGTCCGGGCCGAAATCCTCTGCACCTTCGACATACAGCAACGCAGCGAGCTTCGAGCGCGCGCGGTTCACGCGGCTCTTGATGGTGCCCACGGCGCAGCCGCAGATCGCGGCGGCGTCCTCGTAAGAGAAGCCCGACGCTCCCACCAGGATGAGCGCTTCGCGCTGGTCCTGAGGCAGCTTCTCGAGCGCCGCCCGGAACTCCTCGAATTCGAGGTGAGCACCTTGCGACGGATGCGTCTTCAGCGTCTTGGCGTAGTTGCCCTCGGCATCTTCCACCTCGCGCCGGCGTTTGCGGTAATCAGAGCGGAACAGATTGCGCAAAATCGTAAACAACCACGCGGGCAGATTGGAGCCCGGTTGGAATGAGTCGATGTTCGCCAAGGCTCTCAGCAGGGTTTCCTGCACGAGGTCATCGGCGCGATCGCTGTTGCCACTTAAGGAAATCGCAAATGCGCGGAGGCTTGGGACGGCCGCAAGGATATCGTCCCGCAAGGAATCAGTGAGAGGCATTCACTCCCTCCCGTCGTTCTGGTCGGTGGATCCCCCGCCGTTCTCCACGTGGGACTGTGCTGCCGGTACATCAAGCTTGCGGATCAGATCCGTGAACCGGTCAGGTACCCCCTGACGGACGACATCGTCGTACATCGCGCGAAGTTGATGACCAATTCTCGATTGGATCTCCGCGTTCAGTCCGCCGGGCTTGCGCGGTGCCGCATTCTTGCTGGCTTGAGACTTTACATCTTTCATGACCTTTTCCACGTTTCCCCGAGAGTTAAGTCCCTGAAGCTTCAAGAATTATCCTCGCCATCGAGGGGGTCTGTCGGGAACTAATGCAACCGGCCCACAAAAGTTCCACGCGTTTTGGGAACTTTTCTTCGTTTCAGGCGTAATCAGCTCATCATGGAACCGGGGCGGAAGCCCAGAATACCGAATGGAGTGGGGATGAGCCGATCACAGCTAGTTGCTGAACATTTGCCGCTGTTGCGCCGGTATGCCCGTGCCCTCACCGGTAGCCAGGGGTCCGGGGATGCTTATGTCGGCGCGATGCTGGAGGCTCTGATCCAGGACCCGGCCCTGCTCGACGAGCGCTACGGCGCGCGCGCGGGTCTTTTCCGGCTGTTTACTCAGATCTGGAATTCGGTCGCCCTGAACGACGACGCCGAGGTGGCCACCTTGCCGATGCCCCCGGAGCGGCGGCTCTCCAATATCACTCCGTTACCGCGCCAGGCGTTCCTGTTGTTGTCGCTGGAGGGCTTCCCCGAGGAGGAAGTGGCTTTCATCCTCGACATCGACGTCGCAGAGACGCGGCGACTTGCGGATGCGGCCGGCCGGGAGCTTGCTGCAGAGATCGCGACCGATGTCCTCATCATCGAGGACGAAACCTTCATCGCGATGGACCTCGAGAGCCTGATCAAGAATCTCGGGCACAACGTCATCGGGGTCGCGCGGACGCATGCGGACGCGGTCGCGCTCGCAAAGAACAAGAAGCCGGGCCTGATCCTGGCAGATATTCAGCTTGCGGACGGTTCATCGGGGCTCGATGCCGTGAACGAGTTGCTGCGGACCTTTGAGGTGCCGGTGGTTTTCATCACCGCCTATCCGGAACGGTTCCTCACCGGCGAGCGACCGGAACCGGCATTCCTCATTTCCAAGCCGTTCCAGCCGGCAATGGTGTCCGCTGTCGCGAGCCAGGCTCTGTTCTTCCAGCGCAATTCGCGCAACAGGATGCCCAAGCCGGCTGCCTGAGACGCTGTTTGGATTTAGCCATTTACCGGCGCGTTCCGAGCGGAGCGCGCCGATTTTTTTGCACGCAGGAAAGATCGCCTTCAGCAGTCGCGGCAGATGCCTTTGAGCCGCGCTTTAAGGGCGGCGTCGTTTCGCTTCGCCTCCTCGAAGTCCAGGACGGTCGAGGGTTGGCGTGGAGCGAAGACCACCGGAAGCACAAATGTCAGATCATCATCCACAAGCACGCCAGGTGGGGGAGGGAAGGGCTGAGCGCGTTCAACCATGGCCAGAGCTTCACGGTCGAGAAGGGCGTCGCCGGTGCTTTCAATCAGCGCGACGGAGATGAGATGTCCCGCACCATCCAAATGGAACATCACTCTGGCATGCCCGCCCTGGCTTGAAGTCTGCAAAGGATATCGGCGCTCCGCTCTCAGACGTGCCACGATCTCCTGGGCCCAAGTGCCCTTTAGGGGGTCCTGGGAGTTCTCCGCCGCTGCGAAGGGCGGGAGCAGGCTCAGCAATGCAACAGCCAGGGCGAACGAGCCGTCGACAAATCTCTTGTGCATGCGGGAGTCCGACATAGGCCTCGTCTCGAGGACGCCGGCAATATACTCCGCCATCAAGGCTGACGGAATGCGCGCAGGAACCAGCAGCACAAAAGGAAGCGGGGCACCGCCGGCATCACCACGGCGGTGCCCCGCATCGCCGGTCAATGGGGCAGGGGGAATAACCGGCTGTCATGATGACTCCCGTCGCCCGAAGTCGTTCCCAGTCCGACCAACTTTTTTGCCCCCGGCTCACCTCCGTTCATACACGCTTAAGTGATTTGGCCGTCCGAGAACCCAGTTCCCGCGACCCACGTTGAGATGCTGATCGCCGGCAAGGTGAGGGAGCACGGACATGTCGCAGACAGGAAAACTGGTCATTTGGGGCGCGGTCACCGCCTCCGCGATGCTGGCCGGTGCGATGCAATTGGCCTCCGGGCATGATCTTGCCTCCGAACTGTCGGCCCGAGCGCCAGAGCAGGCTTTGGCGTCGGTCGCCACCAATGTGAACCGCGCGAGCAAGACAGACCGGGCCGCCTCGATCGCGGAGGCCACACCGACCCAGACCGTCTCGATCAAGCTCGCGGCATTTGCAGATACTTCGTTCCTGTTGCGGTTGCCGCTCGCCACCACAAGCGTGCGCGACGGGCAGGGGGCGTCGCCGCAGGGATCGCAGCTGATCACGACCGAAACCGAGCGGCGTGAAGCCAAGCGGCCGGTCGCTTGCGAGCCGTCAGTGTCGGTTCTGACCGAGATCGCGAAGCGCCTGCAGCCCGGACGGTGCGTAACCTGATAGTCCTACCAAGAAGTGGAAGCCCCACAGGCCTCGCTGAGTTATTTCCGCAATCAGCTTGCTGCAGGTGATCGCCGCATCTGAAATGCCTGATGATTGGCATCCAGAGTTGAGCAATCAGGATTGAGGCCGAGGCCTGAGTCGTTATTCTGCCGGATCAGGATTGTCGGCCATTTGGCCGCGGGCCAGAAGGCCGAGAGCTATCCCTCCGATCGCAAGAATGGGAATGAGGCGCTTTACTCCGATCATCCGCACCAGCTGCAGGCCGCTGGCCAGGAGCATGGGATCGGCAAGGAGCGACTGGGCGGCGCCCCGCGCCGCCTCTGCCGGACGTGCTGCGTTTGTCGTCCGCGACCGCTTACCAACCGTATAGATCAGCACAGCAATCAACGTGACGACAAAAAAGATCGCCGCTCCCGTGAGACACGCCGCGACCAAGCCATGGCGTTCGAACACTGCGACGAAGGCGGCGGCACAGAGGAAGGACGTCGTGACGAACAATCCGGCTCCCGCGATCAGCGCCAGGGATGTCAGCCGGATCGTGTGTCCGGTCGATTCCTTTAGGCCTGCGACCATGCGCTCGAGCATGAGCCTTCTCCCTGTTCAGCTGATCGTGTTCAATGAAAGTCAAATCGGCGCCGAGGGCGGCGCCGATTGTCGCTGTTTGGATGTGCTGCATCGGCTTGCGCCAAGTCAGCGCTTCCAGCTTACCCCGATGAGAAAGCCGAGGCCGAGCGCGAGGCCCACGGTCGCGAGAGGGCGCTGCGAGATCACGTCTTCCAGCCGCTCTTCGAGGGAGTTCGCCGCATCCTGCGCCGCGCTGAACATGGCGCCCCCGCGCTCGGACATGTCGTCGATCGTCTGGTCCATGTTCTCGCGCGCCTGGCGATAGCCGCTGCGCGCCTGCTTGCCGGCCTGGCCGGCAAAGGCGTTGAGCACGTCGGTGATCTGATCGGTAAGGGCTGCGATATCGTTCTTCACGGCGTGGACATCCTTCTGCAGGCGTTCATAATTCGCTTTGTCGGCAAGATCGTTCAGCGCGGTGTCACCATGGGTTGGCGGCATGGGCAGCTCCTGGGCAAAGCGGTGTGCGTCAGCTCGACAAACGCGGTGTGTCAGTCGAAGTTCCTTGGATGAAACTGAATTAGGTTCTGTACTCATAAATGGATTCCGTTAGCTGACGAAC
>NZ_JABFDP010000053.1:0-36426 GCF_013179005.1 Bradyrhizobium denitrificans
TCCCCTCTTCACACCCCAACAACAACAACGCCGCGCTGAAAACTCAGCGCGGCGTTGTCGTTTGTCTTGGGGCCTCGTTATATGCGCTCGTTCGGGCAGGCCACCAGCGCCGCACAACCGTGTGATCGAGCCTGCGGAACCGATTCAGGCGCGGTTCATTCCCCAGAACGTACGCAATGCTGCGCTGTCTGTTGTCGCTGCATTACCGCTGCCATTGTCCCACAGGAGATCCTCATGCGCATGTTCGTCCGGACCACCTTCGTCGCATTGGCCATTGCCGGCTCAGGGGCCGCGTTGACGGCCGTTGCAACGCTTCCGGCGCTCGCGCAGGCGGCCAAGGATTCCCCCGCGCAGCCGCCGGGACCCACCATCAGCCAGCCGCCGCAGCTGAAGCAGATCGCACTCACCGACAAGCAGATCGAGAACGTGCTGGCGTCGCAGAAGGACATGGATGCGATCACCGACAAGCTGCCGGAGAACGCGCCACCGGACCAGAAGATCGTGACGCAGCTCGACGGCATCGCCAAGAAATACGGCTTTGCGAGCTACGACGATTTCAACGTCGTCGTCGACAATATCAGCCTGGTGATGGGCGGCATCGATCCGAAGACGAAGACCTATGTCGGTCCCGAGGCGGTCATCAAGCAGCAGATCGACCAGGTCCAGGCCGACAAGAAGATGAAGCCGGATGACAAGAAACAGGTTCTCAACGATCTCAACGCGGCGCTGAAGGCGAAGCCGCCGGAAGTCGAGAACAAGGGCAACATCGATCTCGTGGTGAAATATTACGACAAGCTCGCCGCCGCGTTCGGCGAGGATGACAACTGATATTGCTGATCCTTCAGGATCACGAAAGCCCCGACCGGCGGTCGGGGCTTCTTATTGTGCCGTGCTGGCCGAGTGGATCGCAGGCTCAGCGCGCGAATACCGCCTCCATCTGCTTTCGAACACTGACCGTCTCATCGGCGGTGTCGATGGCGACATCGCTCCAGCGCAGGACCTCGCCATGCGCGACGTCCCGGGTCAGCTTCACGCGATGCGCCAGTCCGATCGGCAGCGCGCCGAGCTGAAGACTTGTCGCAGCCGGGAGCACCTTGCCCCAGACGGTATAGCCACCTTCGCCGTCGAGCATCTCGCCGGCGCGCAGCGTCTTCTTGGCGACCGCGACGACATCGCCGCGGAAACCGCGCGGCTGGCCGGTCGGTTCCTTGCGCAGCGCTGCTGATAGCACCGAGACGTTCAGCTCAAGTCCGATCAGATGATAGGGCTTGTACATCGCCGCATAGCATCCGCTGGTGTCGGTCTTCAGGCCGTATTGCCGGAAGCAATCCGCGGCGTAGTCGTTCGGGGCTTCCAGCACGACATAGACGCCCCAGCGCAGATCGCGAAACACGGGGCGGCCGTCGCGTTCCAGCGACGACACCACCTCGACCATGCCCGAGCGTTCCAGCACACCGCCGCGCTCGCGCGGCCGCAGCACATGCGGTAGGTCGTCGACGCCGCAAGGCGGGAACAACAGGCCATCGTTCGGAACATCGAGCCCGGTCGCGTTGGCGATCGCCGCCATCTCGATCGCCGACTTGGTGCCGTCGAGGAAGGAGTTGAACATCTGCGGATTCATGCCGGCGGACTGTGCCTCGCCGGCCGTGAGCCCGTAATGCTGCCAGACGCCGTCGGGCGTCACGTCGTGATAGGCCGGCAGATATTTCGTGCCCTTGCCGGCCGCCACGACATGGAAGCCGGTGGCGCGCGCCCAATCGACGAGCTCCGCCGTCAGCGCCGGCTGGTCGCCATAAGCGAGCGAATAGACCACGCCGGCTTTGCGCGCCTCGTCAGCCAACAGCGGTCCCGCCAGCACGTCGGCTTCGACGTTGACCATCACGATGTGCTTGCCGGCACGGATCGCCGCGCGCGCGTGGCGGATGCCGGCGGCCGGACTGCCGGTGGCTTCAACGACGACATCGATGTTGTCAGCCAGCGCCTTCGCGCCATCAACACTGAATGCCGTGCGCTCAATTAGCTCCGCGCTCCAGCCGATCGTCCGGCAAGCGTCGCGCGCTCGCTCCGGATCGAGATCGATGATCACGGGCACCTCGAGGCCGACCACATGCGGCACCTGCGACAGGAACATCGAGCCGAATTTGCCGGCGCCGATCAGCGCGACGCGGACAGGTTGGCCGGAGGCGTGGCGGGCTTGGAGGAGGGAGTGGAGGTTCATTGGAGAATTCCAGCGTTTCTTGAAGGCGCGGTAGGGCGGCTATCAGTTTCTCGTCATGGCCGGGCTTGACCCGCCTGCGGGGCCGAAGCCCCTTCGGCGCGGCGGAGGCCCGGCCATCCATCTCTCTGCGGGAGAATCGTTCCGTTGATGGATGCCCGGGTCAAGCCAGGGCATGACGACATTTTTCGTGGCGCGTGCTGTGCTTTACTCAGCCGCCTCGCGATGCGCTCGCGCCAGCTGCAGCAACGCGTCATCCGGCAGCGTGGCGATCGGCGTGAAGTCGCGATGCGCGATGTACTCCGGGCGCGTGGGGGTGCGGATGTAGTTCGAGACGGCATTCAGCGTGAGATACACGATCTTGCGTGGGTAGGGTGTGATGTTGCCGGCGGAGCCGTGCACGAGATTGCCGTGGAACATCAGCATGCCACCGGGCTTGCCGGTCGGCGCGACGATGCCGCCCTCGGCGACGAGACGTGTGACGGTCGCCTCGTCGAGCGTCCACAGCGGATAGGACGTGGTGGCGAGATCGTGCGACGCCTCGAGGTCGCCGGCATGCTGGCTGCGCGGCACCAGCATCAAGGGCCCGTTGATCGGCATCACCTCGTCGAGGAAGATCGCAATGTTCATCGCGCGCGGTTCCGGCATGCCGTCGTCGCGCTTCCAGGTGCCGTAATCCTGGTGCCATTGCCAGACGTCGCCGGTGAAGGCCGATTTGGCGTTGATCTTGAACTGATGCATGTAGACCTTCTCGCCGAAGATCTGCTCGATCGGCGCGATCATGCGCGGATGCGCCGCGAGCACGCGGAAGGCGTCGTTGTAGAGATGCGCCGCAAAGGCGGTGCGCGGCGCGCCGCTCTTCTCGCGCCAGACCTCCGGCCGGTCAGCGGCATAGATCGCCTCGGCCTCGCGGGCGAGGAAGGCGGTCTCTTCCGGACTGAACAGCTCGGGCAGGAACAGCCAGCCCTCGCGGTTGAAGAATGCAATCTGCTCCGGCGTCAGCTGCATGGCGTTCTCCTCGCTCGTTTCCCTGATGGAGGCGCCCGGTCTGCTCGCCGGGCTGCCTCCCGCAGTCACATCCTACATCTTCTTGCCCTGCTCGATCAGCATGCGGGTCATCAAATAGAGCCGCGGCACGATGGTCGTGCTGTCGATATATTCGTTATGGGCATGATAGTTGAAGCCGGCGATGCCGAAGCTCTCGACGACGATCGCCTTGCCGCTGCGATTGGCAAAGCCGGCATCGGTGGCGCCGCCGGTCATGTCGACCAGCGCGAGCGGCCGCTCCAGCTCGGCGTAGATCGCCTGCGCCTCCTTGCCGAGCGCGCGGCCGCGATCGGACGCGATAAAGGGCGGACGGCCCTTTTCAATCGTCACCTTGACCTCGGTGTCGGGCACCAGATGGCTCTTGGTCGTCTCGTCGAGCGCGGCCTGCAGCTTTTCGACGCCGTCGGCGACCGTCAGGCGCACGTCGCCGCCGGCGCTGGCTTTTTCCGGAATCTGGTTGCGCACGGTGCCGGCGGTGGCCGTCGTCCAGTTGAGCTGTGTGCCCGGAATCGATTTCGCGATGTCCCGCGTCTGCAGCAATTGGTGTGAGAGCTCGATCAGCGCGTTGCGGCCGCGATCGGGCGCCGCACCGGCATGCGAGGCGCGGCCCGTCACCTGCATGGTGGCCGTCGCGGTGCCGCTGGCGCCCAGCAGAAGGCTGTCGACCGGCGCCGCGGGCTTGGCCGCGGTCGGCTCGCAGGACAGCACGACGTCGTGCTGGTCGGCCAGCTCGGCGATGAACTCGCCGGAGCCGATCGAGCCGACCTCCTCGTCGGGATTGAACGCGACCGTCAGCCTGGCGTAGTCGCGCCAGCCCATGTCCTTGAGGATCTGCAGGCTGTGCAGGATCACCGCGATGCCGCCTTTGTCGTCCGCAATGCCCGGCCCGTAGATCAGGTCGCCCTCGACATGATACGGCTCGGTCTTGAGGATGCCGGGCTGGTACACCGTGTCCATATGCGCGATCAGCATCAGCTTGCGGCGGCCTGTGCCCTCGAAGGTGCCGATCACCATGTCCGCGCCGACGCCGCGGGTGGTCTTGCGCCGTTCGGTGGTGGCGCCGAGCGCCTTCAGCCGGCCTTCGGTGAGGTCGGCCATCTTCTTCAGCCCTTCGACATCGCTCGAACCGGACTCGATCAGCACCATCTCGCGCAAGGAGTCGATCACCGCCGGCCTGGCCTGCTCGGCTGCGGCCTTGATCGTCTCATCGGGGCCGGCCTGGGCGGCCGACAGGCTGGTGGTGGCCGCAAGCAGGGCAAATGCTGCGAGGCGGAAGGAGAAAGGCGTCATCCGGGGTCCTTGTTTCATCGATGCGCGCTCCCGGGCCAGGCTTGGGGCGCCTGTCGACATTGGCAGAATCCGGGTGGATCGCAACATTCTCCAAGCCTAATTTGATCGCCAGATGATACGGGGCAGAGCGATGATGGAGCCCGCCATGTCAGACCAGGTCTATGCATTGTTCGACACCGCGATCGGCACCTGCGCGATCGCCTGGGGACCCCGCGGGATCAATGCGGTGCAGCTGCCGATGGGCGGCGTGACGCAGATCCGCACCAGGATGCAGCAGCGTCATGCCGGCATCACCGAAGCCGAGCCGACGCCGCAGGTGCAGCGCGTCATCGGACGCATCAGGGCGCTGCTCGCCGGGCAGCCTGATGATCTCAGCGACATCGAACTCGATCTCGATGGCGTCAGCCCGTTCCAGCGCGGCGTCTACGACATCGCCCGCCGCATCCCGCCGGGCCGGACCCTGACCTATGGCGACATTGCCAAGCAGCTCGGTGGCGTCGAATTATCGCGCGAAGTCGGCCAGGCGCTCGGGCGCAATCCGTGCCCGATCGTGGTGCCCTGCCATCGCGTGCTGGCGGCGGGCAACAAGCCCGGCGGCTTCTCCGCCAATGGCGGCGTCGACACCAAGCTGAAGATGCTGGCGATCGAGGGCGCGGCGGTGAACTACACCCCGAGCCTGTTCGATTGATGCGCGGGCGTGGCGGGTCCTGCCCCGCTCGTATCAGATTGCCTCGCAGCTGAAACCATTGCCCTTGCGCTTGATGCGGCCCGCCGACGGCGAAGGGAAATGCGCCGTGCAGCACACGGTGGCGGTGTCGCCATAGCGCTCCAGGAACGTGCGCCGCGTCACGGCCGCCTGCGCCGGGTCGACATCGAACTTCGGCGACAGCTCGGGATAGGCCAGCTGCAGCGGCGAGTGAATGAGATCGCCGGCGAACACCGCATCGTCCTTGCCCTTGCCGAGCGCGATTGCGACATGGCCGGGTGTATGTCCCGGCGTGGGCACGAGGCGGACATGATCGCCGATCGCGAAGTCGTCCATGACGATGTCGGCCCGCTTGGCCTCGACCACCGGCAGCACGCTGTCTGCAAACGGCGGCACCTCGGCCTTGGCGTTCTGCGCAACCCAGTAATCATATTCGCGTTGCGCGAACAGATAGCGCGCGTTCGGGAAGGTCGGCACCCAGCGGTCATTGTCGCGCCGCGTGTTCCAGCCGACGTGATCGGTGTGCAGATGCGTGCACATCACGATGTCGATGTCGTCGACCGACATGCCGGCGGCGTCGAGCGCCCGCATGTAGGTGTCGTCGGTCTTCATGTTCCAGACCGGCCGCGCGCGTGGCTTGTCGTTGCCGATGCAGCTGTCGATCAGGATGGTGTGGTGAGGCGTCTTCACCACATAGGATTGGAAGCACAGGATCAGCGTATCCTGCGCATCGAGCGCGTTGGCCGCTTGCAGCGCGCTGCGCTCGGCGTCCAGCATCTCTGGCGTCAGCTCCGGGAACATCTCGCGGGCTGGCAGGAAGGTGGTTTCCTGCTCGATGATGCGATGGATCGTGAGATCGGCAACCGAAAACGTCAGAGCCACGAGATGTCCCTTGGAATGATGCGCCCGGAATGATCAAGCCGCCGGGGGCACCGAGATCTTCACTGATTCCCGCTCCAGCATCTTCTGATGGAAGGCATCGAGGGTCGGAAACGCCTTGCGCCAGCCGCAATCGGCGAAGCGATAATCCGCATAGCCGAGCACGCAGACAAGGCCGATGGCGACGACGTCGAACGGTCGCGTCATCAAATCGCTCTGCGCGGCGAAGCGCGCCATGCCGGCCCAGACGCGGTTCCAGTGATCGTCCGACCAGGCCTTCCAGCGCAGGGCTTCCGGCCGCACCGCGTTCTCGTAGCGGCACAGCAACATGGAATCGAGCATGCCCTGCAGCATCGAATGCTCGCTCTTCACCGTCCAGCGCGCCGCGCCGGAGGCAGGGATCAGCCTGTTGCCGCCGGCGAGCTCGTCGAGATATTCGACGATGACATAGGAATCCAGGATCACGTCGCCATTGTCGAGGATCAGCACCGGCAGCTTCTTCAGCGGCGTGATCTTCGTATAGTCATCATTGGCCTGGCCGGGCATGACCGACATCGGCGCGAATTCGATCTTGTCGATCAGGCCAAGCTCGATGGCGGCGATCCGCACCTTGCGGGCGAATGGCGAGGCGGGCGAGTAGGTGAGTCTCATCGTTGTTTCCTGACCGACGCAGATAATGAGCGTCATTGCGAGGAGCGTCAGCGACGAAGCAATCCAGGGCGGCACGAATGGCCCTGGATTGCTTCGCTTCGCTCGCAATGACAATGTTCGAGGCTCAAGCCTCGACGATCTCCTGGCGCTGCTCGCCGAGACGTTCGATGCCGAGGGTCACGACGTCGCCGACATTGAGGAAGGTCGGCGGCTTCATGCCCATGCCGACGCCCGGAGGTGTGCCCGTGGTGACGATGTCGCCCGGCAGCAAGGTCATGAACTGCGAGACGTAGGAGATGCACTTCGCCATCGAGAAGATCATCGTTGCGGTGGTGCCGGTCTGGCGGCGCTGGCCGTTGACGTCGAGCCACATCGACAGGTTCTGCACATCCGGGATTTCGTCCTTGGTGACAAGCCAGGGGCCGACCGGGCCGAACGTGTCGTGCGACTTGCCCTTGGTCCACTGGCCCAGGCGCTCGATCTGGAAGTTGCGCTCGGAGACGTCGTTGCAGATCGTGTAGCCGGCGATGTGGTTCAGCGCCTCGGCCTCGGAGACATATTTTGCGCGGGTGCCGATGATGGCGGCGATCTCGACCTCCCAGTCGAGCTTGGTGGAGCCGCGCGGCTTCTCGACCGGGTCATAGGGCCCGCACAGTGCGGTGTTGGCCTTCAGGAAGAAGATCGGCTCCGCCGGGATCGGGTTGCCGGTCTCCTTGGCATGATCGGAGTAGTTGAGGCCGATCGCCACGAATTTGGAAATGCCGGTGACGGGCGCGCCGAGCCGCGGCTTGCCGGCGACGGCCGGCAGCGAGGCTGGATCGAGCGCGGCGAGCTTCTTCAGCGACTCCGGCGCGTAGGCGGCGCCGTCGAGGTCCTTCACATGGGCCGACAGGTCGCGCAACTGGCCGGATGCATCGATCAGGCCCGGCTTCTCCGCGCCCTTCTCGCCGTAGCGAACAAGCTTCATCTGGTTTCTCTCCCTGGCATCTCTGTATTCCAGGGCCCTGTCATGGAGCATGGCGGGGCGAAATTCAACCTCGCGGGCTATGCGC
Source organism: Bradyrhizobium denitrificans (assembly GCF_013179005.1). Lineage (NCBI taxonomy): Bacteria > Pseudomonadati > Pseudomonadota > Alphaproteobacteria > Hyphomicrobiales > Nitrobacteraceae > Bradyrhizobium > Bradyrhizobium denitrificans. The sequence continues at coordinate 7,841 of NZ_JABFDP010000053.1, forward strand.
TGCCGCCGCCCCGCACTGCCTCAAAACGGAAGGCCGTGCCATCGCGCTTGATATAGCCGGCGTCGAAATGGCCGCCGATCACCAGCGTGGCGGTGTCGGCGAAGCGCGAGAACAGCGCCTGCCGCGTGGCGATCCCCTGGGCAGGATCAGAGTCGACAGTCGAACTCCAGTCGAGATGCGCCATCTGGCAAGGGTGGTGCGCGACATCCCCGGTCAGCAGGGCCTCCGCGCCGTCGGAGCGGATGTGCAGGCTGACGTGACCCGGGCTGTGGCCGGGGGTCGGGATCAGCGTGATCTCGTCGCAAATCGCGGCATCGCTGGCGACCAGGTCGGCGCGACCGGCCGCGACGATCGGCTGCACGGAATCGGCGAAGGTCGCCGTCTCGTCGGCCGCCTCGCTATGGTCGCGCCAATGCTGATATTCAGTGCGGCCGAACACATACCGCGCCTTGGCGAAGGTCGGGACCCATTGGCCGTCGACCAGCCGCGTATTCCAGCCGACATGATCGACATGGAGATGGGTGCAGATCACCATGTCGATGCTCTCGGGCGGAAAGCCGGCGGCGCTCAGCGTCTGCAGGAACGGCGTGGTGCGGTTGTTCCACATCGGCACGCTGCGGCCCTGCTTGTCATTGCCAAGCCCGGTGTCGACCACGATGCGCCGGGTCGGCGTCTCCAGCACCAGAGTCTGGATGACCATCTTCAGCTTGCCTTCGCCGGTGGCGAAGTCGGGTGTGAGCCAGGACAGCGCGCGGATCGCCTCGGGCGTCGCTTGTGGCAGGATGAAGCGGGTGCCGCCCACCGTCTCCAGTTCGACGAATTTGCTGATCCTGACCCGGCCGACCGTCCATGGCATGCGCGTTTCCCCGTTTGTTCTTGATGCCGGCGACGATGCCGCGTCGCGCGGTCCAGCGCAATGGATCGACTCTCGGGAACAGGCGTTGTCGTGGCCAGTCCATGGAGGAGAGTGTCATGCCGGAGCTGGCCATATCGCCCGAGAAGGTCGCCTTCCTGATCGAGAAGGCGCGTGAATTCGACGTCAAGGATCAGGCGAGCGACGTCGACTCCGGCTCCAATGCCGTCGATGACGACATGATCGACGTGCTCGAAGATACCGGCGATGATCCGGTCGTGCGCGAGATCACCGGCTTCATCAATGCGATGAGCGAGGACGAGCAGACCGACCTGGTCGCGCTGATGCGGCTCGGCCGCGGCGATGGCGATATCGAGGAGTGGGACGATCTGCGCCGCGAAGCGGCCGGCCAGCGCGACCGCCACACCGCGCGCTATCTCCTCGGTGAGCCCATGCTCGGCGATCTCCTGGCGGAGGGTCTCGATGCGTTCGGCATCGACTGGACCGAAGGCCGCACCACGGCGGATTCCTCGAGTCCGAGCCAGCGCGACGAGGACGAGATCACAAAGCAATAGAATATGCGATATCCGGCTCGTGATATGCGGCAGCTCGCGGGCGTGGAATAGCTGGTTTGGTCCTGTCTGTCGAAGCCGGGTTGTGACCACGCGGGCGGTGTGATCCCTCGCCTCCCTTGCGGGGAGAGGTCAGGCCGCGCGACCGTTCCGCTTGGAGCGGCCGCGACGAAGCCCTGTGCTACAGCGTGCCGGGGAAGGCACCGCCGTCGAGGAGGATGTTCTGCCCCGTGATGTAGCCGGCCTTGGCGCCGCACAGGAAGGCACAGGCGAGGCCGAACTCTTCGGGATCGCCGAAGCGGCCGGCGGGGTTGGTCTTGGCGCGCTCGGCCAGGATCTGCTCGGGCGGAATACCGCGACGCTCGGACTCGATCTTGGCGGTGCCGATCAGGCGGTCGGTCTCGAACGGGCCCGGCAGCAGCGCGTTGATGGTCACGTTGTTGATCACGGTCTTGCGCGACAGGCCGGCGACGAAACCGGTGAGGCCGGCGCGGGCCCCGTTGGAGAGGCCGAGAATGTCGATCGGCGCCTTCACCGCGGCCGAGGTGATGTTGACGATGCGGCCGAACTTGCGCGCCATCATGCCGTCGACGGTCGCCTTGATCAGTTCGATCGGCGTCAGCATGTTGGCATCGAGTGCCTTGATCCAATCATCGCGCGTCCAGTTGCGGAAGTCGCCGGGCGGCGGGCCGCCGGCATTGTTGATCAATATGTCCGGATCCGGGCACGCCTTGAGGACCGCAGCACGGCCCTCTGGCGTCGTGATGTCGCCAGCCACCTCGGTCACGGTGATGTCCGGATTGGCCGCGCGAATGTCGGCTGCAGTCTTGGCCAGCGCCTCGGCGCCGCGCGCGGTGATCGTGACATGCACCCCCTCATTGGCGAGCGCGATGGCGCAGGCGCGGCCCAGCCCCTTGCTGGAGGCGCAGACGATGGCGCGGCGGCCCTTGATCCCGAGATCCACGATTGATGACTCCGAATATGTCAGTGAAACAGAAGCGATGATGGCGGCATTCTAGCCAAGCAAGCTGTCGCTGATAAGAGCAACCGGGCTGTGCCGAATTGCATGGCTCGCCAGTGCGGGCGGTGATCAGATGCGCCGTTCCTGCTTGAGACGATCGATCAGGCCGGCCACCTCGGGCGGCAGCGAGCGGAAGCCCTTCGCGCCTGCGAGCGAGAGCAGCGGTCGCAACCGCGAGCCTTCGAGAAAGCGGGGCTGGCGCTCGGGTGGGACGATCTTGTCGAACACCAGGACGAGCGTGGTCGCCACCATGCCCACGCGCACGGCGCCAAGCAGCGCACCGGCGAGCCGGTCGCCGAAGCCGGCTTCGGAACCGATCGCCTGATCCAGGAGGATGCGACCGATCTTGCCCAGGGCGACGCCGATGACGACGAAGGCAGCGAAGAACTGCAGCCAGCCCTGGGCCAGGGGCACGCCATGGACATCTCTGAGCTGCGGGCTCATCGCTGCGACGGCTCCCATCGCCAGCGGCATCGCCAACAGATAAGCCAGTATCGTGATGGCGCTGCGCAACAGCCCGGTCGAAAAGCCGCTATAGACGGCGATCACCAGTCCAACACAAGCGGCGAGGTCGAAGGCGTTCATCATTGTTCCGCTGTGGTTGTAGGCGGGGCCGGTAAACAATTCCGGTTTGCCCTCCTTCAAATCGTCTGTATCAAATGCGCCGCAACAAACGAGGAAACCCAAGGGGAGTGTCATGTCCGACCTGTTCGACGTCAGCCGGGAAGTGATCCTGATCACCGGCGCGAGCCAGGGGCTGGGCCGGCAGTTCGCACGCGTGCTGTCGGCGCACGGTGCCGCGGTCGCATTGGCTGCGCGGCAGACCGGCAAGCTCAAGGCGCTCGAGGACGAGATCAAGGCCAAGGGCGGTCGCGCGGTGGCCGTCGAGATGGATGTGACGAGCGCGGCATCGATCGCCAAGGGCTTGGATGCGGCCGAGTCCGCGCTGGGTCCGATCACGGTGCTGATCAACAATGCCGGCATTGCGGTCGAGAAGCTGGCGGTCGAGCAGAGCGAGGCGGATTGGGACGCGGTGATCGGCGCCAATCTGAAGGGGGCTTATTTCGCGGCAACCGAGGTGGCGCGCCGGATGATCGCACGCAAGGGCGGCGGCAACATCATCAACATCGCATCGGTGCTCGGCTTCAGCGTCGTGAAGTTCATTGCACCCTACGCGATTTCCAAGGCGGGGGTCGTTCAGGCGACCAAGGCGCTGGCGCTGGAACTCGCCGCCAGCGACATCCGCGTCAACGCGCTGGCGCCGGGCTACATCGACACCGACATCAACCATGACGTCTGGGAGACGCCCGCGGGCGAGAAGCTGATCAAGCGCATTCCGCAGCGGCGCGTCGGCCGTGAGAGCGATCTCGACGGCGCCATCATGCTGCTGGCCTCGCCCGCCTCGCGCTACATGACGGGCAGCGTGGTCACCGTCGATGGCGGCTTCCTGCTGACCTGACCGGCGCCGGTCGAAGCCGATCAGGTGCCGCGCAGCTCGCTCTTGATCATGTCGGCGGCCTTCTCGCCGATCATGATCGTCGGCGCATTGGTGTTACCCCCGATCAAGGTCGGCATGATCGAGGCGTCGACCACGCGCAGCCCGGCGAGTCCGCGGACCCTCAGTTGCGGATCGACCACCGCGAGCGGATCATCGACGCCCATCTTGCAGGTGCCAACCGGGTGATAGACGGTATCGACGCGACTGCGCAGGATGGCGCGGATGTCGTCATCGCTCCTGACCTCGGAGGTGAACAGATCGCGCTTGCCGAGGCTGCGCATGGCCGGCGTCTGCATCAGCCGCTGCGTGGTCTTGTAGCCGGCGACCATGGCCTCGAGGTCCTCCTCCTCACCGAGGAAATTCGGATCGATCAGCGGCGCGGTCAGCGGATCGGCGTTCTTCAGCATGACCGTGCCGCGGCTCCTGGGCCGCAGCAGACAAAAATGGCAGGAGAAGCCATTGCCATGGCGCTTGCGGCCGTGATCGTCGGTGACGGCCATGCCGAAATGGAGCTGGATGTCGGGACTATCGAGGTCGGGGCGGGTCTTCAGGAAGCCGCCGCATTCGGCAAAGTTCGAGGTGATCGGTCCGCGCCGCTCGCGGCGATATTGCAGCGCCCCGCGCAGCAGGCGGCTGATGCCCTGGGGCGACAATGACGAGAAGTTCGGGTTATCCGAGAGATAGGCGAAGATGAAGTCGGGATGGTCCTGGAGGTTTTGTCCGACGCCCGGCAGATCGTGCAGGGGGGCGATGCCGAGCCGCGCCAATGCGGCGGCGTCGCCTATGCCCGAGAGCATCAAGAGCTGCGGTGTCTGAAACGCGCCGGAGGCGAGGATCACCTCGCGCCGGCAGCGGATCTCCTTGACCTCCTTGCCCTGGCGATATTTGACGCCGATCGCGCGCTTGCCGTCGAACAGGATCAGCGAGGCCTGCGCCGCGGTCTCGACCCGGAGATTGCGCCGCGTGCCGAGATGCGGCTGGATGTAGGCGCGTGCAGCACTCCAGCGCTCGCCATTGCGCTGCGTGACCTGATACAGTCCAAGACCTTCCTGGGTCTCGGCATTGAAATCGTCGCGAAGCGGAAACTGCGCCTCGCGGGCGGCCTGCAGGAAGATCTCATGCACCGGATTGTCGGTGCGCAGGCGGTTGACCGGCAGCGGCCCCGATTGGCCGTGATAGGCGCCGTTGAAATCCGCATTGTTCTCCGCCCGTTTGAAATAGGGCAGCACGTCGTCATAGGACCAGCCGGCATTGCCGAGCGCGGCCCAATGGTCGTAGTCGGCGCGGTGGCCGCGAATATAGACCATGGCGTTGATGGCGGATGAGCCGCCGAGTCCGCGGCCGCGCGGCTGGTAGCCGATGCGGCCGTTCAGGCCCTTCTGCGGCACTGTCGTGAACGACCAATTATTGACCGGACCCGCGACCATCAGGAACAGCATATAAGGCGTCGTGACGATCCAATTGTCGTTGCGCCCGCCGGCGTCGAGCAGCGCGACCGACGTCGCCGGATTCTCCGATAACCGCCCGGCGACCGTCGCCCCGCCGCTGCCGCCGCCCACGACGATGAAATCGACCTCGTCCGTCACGCGTCTCTCCCTGATGTTGTCTTGCTTGTTGTTGGACGTCATTCCGGGGGTGACGCGCACGTGGATGGCAATGCCATTGACGTGCCGAGCTGACCCCGGATCGCGCAGTGGATGTTTGCCCGCTTGCCTGCGGATGCCGGCTCACGCCGGATGCACCCGGCGCAACGCGGTCAAGGCGTTCAGCTCAGCAGCCGCAGCAACTTCTCGATCCGGGCGATGCTGGTGCCATAGGGCGGATAGAGGTCCTTCATGCGGTTGAAGGGCGAGCGGTAGAACACCGGCTTCAACTTGCTGAAGCTGTTGAAGCCCCACTCGCCATGATAATGCCCGATGCCGGATGCGCCGACGCCGCCCATCGGCTGATTCATCTGGGCGAAATGCAACAAACAATCGTTGATCGTCACGCCACCGGAGACCGTGCGCGCCAGCACGGCTTCGCGCGCCGCGTCGTCCCGACCGAACCAGTACAGCGCCAGCGGCCGGTCATGGGCGTTGATATAGCGGATCACCTCGTCGGCCGCGCGATAGGTCATCACAGGCAGCAGGGGTCCGAAGATCTCCTCCTGCATGATCGCCATGTCAGGTGTCGCGCCGATCAGCACGGTGGGCGGGAATTTGCGCAGCTTCTTCCAGGCGGGATCTTCCGGGCTTGTCGCGCTCAGTGGCTTGGCGCCGCGGGCGATCGCGTCCCGCAGCAATCCCTCCAGCCGCGCATAATGGCGATCGGAGATGATCGAGGTGTAGTCGTTGTTGGCCGGATTGGTGCCGAACATCTGCAGCATGTTGCGGTGGAGCTTGTCTGCGAACGCGTCGCGCTGCGGCTCGGGTACGAACACATAGTCCGGTGCGATGCAGGTCTGGCCGGCATTGAGCAGCTTGGCATAGGCGATGCGCTCGGCCGCCTGATCTAGGTCGGCAGAGACGTCGACGATGGTCGGCGACTTGCCGCCGAGCTCGAGCGTGACCGGTGTCAGATTGCGCCCCGCCGCCTCGGCGACGATGCGGCCGACCCGGGTCGAGCCGGTGAACACCAGATGATCGAACGGCAGCGCGGCGAAAGCCTGCGCGACGCCATCCTCGATCCCGGTGACGGAGAGGACGGTCGGGTCAAAATGCGCGGCGATGACCTCCCGGAGCAGGGCCGCGAATCGTGGTGTCAGCTCGCTGGGCTTGATCAGGACGCGATTGCCGGCGGCGATGGCGCCGATGGCGGGCGCGAGCGTCAGCTGCAGCGGATAGTTCCAGGGCGCGATGATGCCGACCACGCCGAGAGGCTGCGGCAGCAGGCGGTTGCGGGCGGGCCAGAACTGCAGCGCGGTCGCGATCCGCCGCGGCGCCATCCAGCGCGGCAGCAGTTTCAGCGTGTGCTTGATCTCGGCTTGGAGAAACAGGGTCTCTGCGATCGTGGTCTCGACCGCGCAGCGATGGCCGAAATCGGCCGAGATCGCCTGCTCCAGGCGCTTCTCATTGTCCGCCAGCATCGTCCGCAGCCGTCTCAGGCTGTCGAGCCGCGCGGCGAGGCTCGGCGGCGGCGCGCTGCGCGACGCCTCGATCATGGCATGGAAGGCGTCATCGAGCGCCAGAACAGGGGGGCTCTTCAGGGATTGATCCATGGGCGTCTCCTCGCGTGTCCTGCGGCGGCGCTTGGGCCGTCGTTCTCGTTCGTTGCGCAAAGCTGCCGTGTTGCGAAACCCTTGGCAAGCGTGCGGCCGCTGTTTCCGTCGCGATGGGGTTGCGAACGCCTCGAAGGGGAAGGCCTTCTTCCACGGGCCGACGAGATCGTCCGACGCCTGGCGGAACTGCCGCTGGTCCCAGCCGCCGCTTACCGCCTGTTCGCCACGGGGCGAGCACCGGCCGTCCACTCGATCATGATGCGTTTCCACAGAAGCGCATCATGATCTTCTCCTTGCTTGAGCATGATCTCTTGGGAAAACCGGTTTCTGCTTTTTTGAGGTTATATCCTAACTGGTTGATTCAAAATGGCTTTTTTCAGGATTGCGGCTCCCGGGACAGGTGTCATAATCCCGCAAAAAAACTTTGCCGAAAGCCCTTTCCAAATCCGCCTCGCATTGGTACATACCGCCCGCACCCGATGGCCGACCCGGCCTACGGGCTCAAGCCTTCTCAGGAAGCCTTTGGGATGGATCGGCGGCACTCTCGAGTGTCAGCCAGGAACACCCGACACTTCCCGACAGGGTCGCACCAGTTAACGCGGGGTGGAGCAGCCCGGTAGCTCGTCAGGCTCATAACCTGAAGGTCATAGGTTCAAATCCTATCCCCGCAACCAGACATCAAGCCCTTGAAAACATGCCGTTTTCAAGGGCTTTTTGTCGTCCGGATTTTGCTTCGAGATTTAGTTCGTGGAAGCGTCGTGGAAGCGCCAGAAGGAAAGTCGCAGCGTAAAATCGACGAGGCAGAAGAGGGCTCGATGACTCAATTGTGATCGAAGGTCGACGGCCAGCGCCGCACGCAGATTGCGGCTCGCGAGGGTCATTCACGACCTTTGCCCGATTTCGAGACGAATGCGCTTATCGCAAAGTCGACCTCGGACATGAAGAAATCTCTACAAATGAATCACGCCAAGCCGCGCGGCGTGCGCGACGGCGTTGGTGCGGCCGGTCGCGTCGAGCTTGTCGAGGATCCGGCCAACATGGAATTTGGCGGTGTGAACCGAAATGCCGAGCCGCCGGGCGATCTCCTTGTTGGAGGCGCCTTCGGCGAGCAGGATCATCACCTCGGCCTCGCGGGCGGTGAGGATCAGATCGCCGTCGATCGGCTCGGCGCGCGCAGCCGTGTCCGTGACGGTCACATCGCCGGGTTCGCCAGGCGCCGCGAGGCGAAAGCCCTGCACGTCGGCGAGCAGCGCCGCCACGCGATCGGCCAGCGCCGCGTCGTCGATGGCGAGCGCGACGATGATTGTCTCGGTTTGCAGTTCAACACCCTTACCCAAGCCTCAAGGCCTTTCGCCGATCTCAAGGTTAATGGTGCGGGTTTCGCCGCCGCGGCGGATCGACAGCGCAACGGTCTTGCCCACGCTGGTGGGTCCAAGCGCGCGCAGCAACGTACTCACCAAGCCGATCGGCTGGCCGTCCCAGGCTTGCAAGACGTCGCCCTGATGGACGCCGGCCTTCGCTCCGGGCCCGTCCGCGTCGACACTCATCACCATCGCGCCGACGCCGCCGTCGCGGTCGAGGCGGATCGGTTGGAGGCCGAGACCAAGATAGCCGCGCGCCACTTTGCCATGGGTTTCGAGCTGGGCGGCGACGCGGGCGATCGTCGCCGCCGGGATGACGATCACGCGGCGCCGCGGACCGAACACCGTCATGCCGAACGCACGGCCGGACGCATCGAGCGCGAGGCCGCCTTCGGCCTGCCGCCGCAGCGACAGTTCGAGCTCGATCCGCGCGGCGATCTCGCCGCCGCGCATCGACCGCCAGGCGGGGCCTGACGTCGCGACCAGTCCGAGCGCGGCGAGCGCTTCTCCGTCCCGGCCGCCGATAGTTACCGCCAAAGCGCCGACGGGCGGTACGGCGTCGCTGAGCGCCGCAGCCGGAGCGTCGCTGGTCTCGGCGCGCAGGAGCGCGACATCGGTCGTGGGGTCACGGCCCGCAACTTTGGCGGAAACCTGCCTGCCGCCCGCAAGCGTGACGGTGACGTCGCCCTCTTCGGCCAGCGCCTCGTCGGCGATGACGATCAGACCTGGTTTCCAGAGGAAGCCGGAGGACCGGACGCGGTGCGAGTGGACGGCGACGATCGATGGCGCAGTCGCGGCGACAAGCCCGGAAAGCGAGGCGGACAGGGCGGCGAGCGGGACAAGGTCGGGCGGTGCGGTCATCAGGATCTCCATAGATGTTGATCCCAATGTGCGAATGCGAGCTCGTGTCGCCTACTGCCCGCGTGGGCAGGCATATCCACGCTTCACGGCTGAGTGACTTGAAAAGATATGAGTTATCATAGTCTGGCTGCGATAACGGCTTCCCGGCTTGCCACTTCCCCGACCTCTTATCGTGAGTGCTCAAATTCGCACTAAATGCGAAATTTCGCTATCGGCGCAATAGACAATCGCGTCCGCACCTGTTACTCAATATGCCATATTTCGCGAATCCTGCGAATTGGAGCATATGAAACAAGCGCATGACAACCTTCCCCGAGGCCGCGCCCAGCTTGTGCGAGTGTTGTCCGCGGCGGGCGATGTTATCCACGTCGATGATGTCGTAACTGCTCTCGGCCTTGACCGAATAGCTGCGGCTCAGCGGCTCTCGCGCTGGGCCGAGCAAGGTTGGTTGAGGCGCGTCGGCCGCGGCGCCTATGTCGCTGCGTCGATCGATACGATGGGCGCCGATCGGGTCCTCGATGACCCATGGGTGCTCGTTCCCGCACTTTTTGCGCCGGCCTATATCGGCGGGCGAACGGCGGCCGAGCATTGGGATCTAACCGAACAGATTTTCAAGGACGTTTTCGTGATGACCGCTCAGGCCGTGCGGCAGAAACGCCAGGAGCGGCATGGCACGCCGTTTTCGTTAAAGCACATCGACGAGCGGAAGATGTTTGGCACGAAGAGCGTCTGGCGCCATCAAACGCGGGTGCCGGTATCCGACGTCCATCGCACGACCATCGACATGTTCGATGATCCCGCCATCGGTGGCGGCATTCAGCATGTGTCGGACTGCCTGGTCAGCTATCTTCGACGCAACGATCGAGACGATGAAAAGCTCATCGACTATGCGACGCGTCTCGGCAATGGAGCGGTCTTCAAACGACTCGGATTTATTGCAGAGCGCTTCCCCGAGGGCGCCGGACTTGCTCTCCTCTGCGAGCGCCACCTGAGCGGCGGCCACGCGAAACTTGACCCCGACCAGGACGGGCCGCACGTCGCGACAAAATGGCGCCTGCGCGTGCCTCAGCGCTGGGCTCGCCGGGAGACTATATGATTGAGAAGCGCGAAATCCTTGCGGTCGCTCAGCAAACTTCTCTCACGCCCCATGTCGTCGAGAAGGACTATGTGCTCGGATGGATGCTCGCGGGCATCTACGAGCACGAAGAGCTTGCGGAGAGCTGGATTTTCAAAGGCGGCACATGCCTGAAGAAGTGCTTCTTCGAGACCTACCGGTTCTCCGAAGATCTCGATTTTACGCTCACCAAACCGGAGCATCTCGACGCCGATTTCCTGCGCCGGGTATTTTCGGAGATTGGTGAGTGGATTTACGAGGAGACCGGCATTGAGATCCCCGCCGAGAAGCAGGAATTCGACATCTACCAGAATCCGCGCGGTCAGCTCTCGTGCCAGGGAAAAATCAGTTACAAAGGACCGGTCTCCTCCACCCATGGTCTTCCGCGCATCAAACTCGACCTGACGGCCGACGAGCGGGTCGTTCTCCCGCCGGTGCTTGCGCAAATCTTCCACCCATATGGCGACGCGCCCGAGGAAGGAATCGCGGTTCTCGCCTACGACTATATCGAAGCGTTCGCCGAGAAATTCAGGGCGCTCGCCGAGCGGACGCGACCGCGTGACCTCTATGACGTTGTGCACCTCTATCGGAATGGCGACGCGCGGCCGGAACCGAAGCGCTTCATGGACGTCCTGCGCGCCAAGTGCGAGTTCAAGGGCATCAGCGTTCCGCGGATCGCCGACCTCGAACCTCACCGCGCCGATCTCGAGGCGGGTTGGATTCATATGCTGGAGCACCAGCTGCCTGCTCTGCTGCCGGTCGCGACGTTCTGGGATGCGCTCCCGGAAATCTTCGCCTGGCTGGAGGGCGCGATCGCGCAGCCGCTCGCGCCGATGCCGATCGGCGCCGGCGATACGCTCATCCGAGAACGCATCATCGCGTTTCCGCCCGGAGGCCAAGGCCAGAGCTTCGTCGAGATGATCCGGTTCGCCGCCGCCAACCGGCTGCTCGTCGAAATCGACTATCGCGACAAGCAGGGCAATCGCTCGACGCGCGCCATCGAAGCTTATTCCCTTCAGCGCTCGCAAGCAGGCGACGTGCTGCTGATGGCCGTGCGCGCGGACAACGGACAGTCCCGCAGCTACTTGGTCGACAGCATTCTCGGCGTCAAACCCACGCAAACGCCGTTCTCGCCGCGTTATCCGATCGAACTTACGCCGTCCGGTCTTCAAAGCATTCCGCCGACAAACAGCGCCGGCGCCTATGGCGGCGGAGGTTTCGGCTTGCGTGGGACGCCGCCGGTTCGGCGGTCGCCCATCCGCCGGCAACCCCGCAGCGCAGGCTTTGAGAGCATGAGTGGCCCGACTTATGTGTTCAAATGTTCTGTCTGCGGCAAGACCTTCAATAAGAAAAGCTATGACGCCAGCTTGAACAAGCACAAAAACAACCGAACCGGCTACGACTGCTATGGCACGTTCGGAACCTACGTCAGGACGAAATACTAGCGAGAGCACGCGATAGGTCGAAGCATTGCTTCGGGCTTGTGTCAGCGCGCCGCGTCGCCCGGCCAGCCGATCGACGTATGTCCGAAAAATGCAGCATTCTTCGGACAGCGCGACTGGCGACAGAAAATGCGATCTCGACAAAATCTGTTTACGGCGGCCGAGGCGACTGACGGGCCGTGTGCGTCACCCTCACATCATCGAACGACGCGACCTCCGCACTTGCCGACAACTGTCGAGGTTTTGTCACATGCGCGCCGCGTGTTGTCGCCGGACGGTCGGTTCTATGCATTGGTCACGTGCAAAAGCCCGGACAATTCCTGCGTGAGCGGGCCAAGGTCTCCCGCATAGCTTGCAATCATGGCCGGCAAGAACGTGTCGCGCTCGACACGCGCGAAGTCGAACGCAAATCCCGCGCGTGCGCCTATCATGTCGATAAAGGACAGCTGCGATCGGCCATTGCCTTCGCGGAACGGGTGGACCGCGTTCAGCTCGGCGAGGAAGTGGGTGATGTCGCCGACGAATTGGTCCGGATCGTTCGTTGTGAAGGCGGCGCCGTCGACAAGTTCTCTGAAAACCTTGTCCATTGCCGACGCAATGTTCTCCGGGAAACAAAACGGGTTGCCGCCTTTTGAAGTGCGGACCGTGCGGTACTTGCCCGCCCATGAATAGACGTCCTGGAAGAGATGATGGTGAACGCGGCGGTAGTGGCGCGGATCAAAATTGCCCGTTGGCAAGGGCTCCTTCGCGCGCAGCGTCGTCATTTCGAGCTCGTAGGACTCGAGCGTCGCGGCGTCGCGGATCCCCAGCTTGTTCCTAAGGGTACCGGTTCCCTTGTAGCAGTACGGATCGTCGAAGGCGTCGTAGCCTCCGAACGCCATCACCGATTCTTGGTTTCGCTATAGGCGCGGACGACCTCGGAGCGCTGTTGCTCGGTCGTCAGCTTGCGCTTCTTCATGGACGCCAGGCGCTTGCGGCCGGCTGCGCTGAGGCTGATTCCCTCGACGGCGGTGATGGCGGCAAACGTCCGCTCGCCGAGGACATGGCCTTGACTTTTCCCGACCAGCTGCTTGACCGTCTTTTTCATCATCACACCGCTTTGGAGGTTAGGGTCGGGATTTCGCTATAGGCAAGACCGAGCATCATCGGTCGAGCAGCTTACGCGCCTGCGAAATCCGGTCCTTTAGCCCTGCCTGAAAGCCAGGGTCACGCCGCCGGGTCTCGATATGCGAGGTAATGGCCGCCCGGATTACGTCGGAAACGGGCAGGTTTTCGACGTTTGCGACCATTTCGAGCGCCTGCGCCTGCTCTTCCGAGAGGCGAACGGTCATCGCTTTAGCCTGTTTCATGGTCGCCACCCTAGCATCGAGTCAGCAGACTTGTCAATCACTGTGGTGATGTGGTATCTTGGTGGCAATTAATGGAGGTAGCAATGAGCGAATCAGAACATGACGGCGGCCACGGTCATGACGACCGGCCCAAGGTTTTTGAGATCAAGATCGACCGCACCACCTACAAGGTTCATCAGGACGTGCTGACCGGCGCGGAACTGCGGCGGCTGCCCGAGCCTGACATCGGGCCGGATCGCGACCTCTTCGAGGTCGTTCCGGGCGGTTCGGACCTAAAGATCGAGGTCAACACGCGGGTCGAGATTCGTAACGGCCTGCGTTTCTTCACGGCGCCTGCGCAGATCAATCCGGGCGCGGAGGAGGGGTAAAGAGTCATGCTTCCGCCGATCGACCAGGCTCACCTCGAGGCGCGCGCCCCCGGCAGCGCCGTCTCGTTCGACGGCGGCATGATCTGTGTCGTGATCCCGTCCTTTCCGTTGCCGGCCGGCTTTACACAGGCGAGTGCAGACCTGCTGCTGCGGCTGTCGCCGGGATATCCCGATGTGCCGCCCGACATGTGGTGGTTTTGCCCGGCGGTGCGGCGCGCCGACGGCCAGGTCATTCCAGCGACCGAGTCTCAGGAGAGCCATCTCGGGCGTACCTGGCAGCGCTGGTCGCGGCACTTCAATCCCGGCCAGTGGCGCTCGGGCGTCGACTCGCTGGAGAGCTATCTGGCGCTGGTGCGCCAGGAACTCGAAGCTGCGGCAAGGTCGCGCGCCGCATGACGACTACGCTCGTTCTTCCTGATCCCATCACCGACGAAATCATTTCCGGAGCTCGCAACCCGCTTGAGTGCGCCGGCGTGCTTCTCGCGCGTCGTGTCGTCACGGGCGACGCCGTTCGATTGCTGGGCCGAAGCCTGCACTGGGTTGAGCTAAGCGCCTACGCCGAGCAGAGCGCCTGGCATTTGAAGATTCGGTCCGAAGGTTATGTCGGCGCGCTCGGCCGCGCAGAGGCCGATGCAGCGATCCCGATCTGGTTTCATACGCATCCGGGCGAGACCGGCGTCCCCCTGCCGAGCCACCATGACGAACAGGTCGATCGCGACATCGCGGACTTGTTTCAACTTCGCAGCGGCAGCGGTTTTTATGGCACGTTGATCGCCTCGCCGCGCGGATCGGGGTTCGCGTTCAGCGGCGCTTTGCAGCACGAAACCGACGGCATGTCGTTGATCGACCGTGTTTGGTCGGTCGGCGAGCGATGGCGGCTAATCCAAAAGATTTCCGCAAGTGCTCCGGTGTCCGACGCGATTTTTGATCGCAACGTCCGCGCATTCGGCCCCGCCATCCAGTCGGTGCTGGGCGATTTGCGGATCGCGATCGTCGGTGCGGGCGGGACAGGGTCAGCCGTTGCCGAACAGCTTGTGCGTCTCGGCGTCCGCCACCTTTTCCTGGTCGACAATGACGTTCTGTCGGCGAGCAACGTCACCCGCGTCTACGGGTCAACCCTGCGTGATGTGGGGCGGCCTAAAGTCGACGTACTGCGCGACCACCTGCGGGCGATTGCGCCGGATCTGGTCTGCGAGACGATCCAGGGCATGGCGACGTTGAAGCCCGTGGCCAAATCGCTGTGTGCCAGCGACGTGGTGTTCGGCTGCACCGACGACAATGCAGGGCGTCTCGTGCTGTCGCGCTTGTCGACCTATTTCCTCACGCCTGTGATCGATCTGGGTGTCTTGCTCAGCAGCGACAGCTCAGGAACCCTGAGCGGTATCGACGCTCGCGTGACGATCCTCGCGCCGGGCAGCGCCTGCCTCGTGTGTCGCAATCGTATCGACATGGCGCGGGCGTCCGCGGAACTGAAAACACCCGAAGAGCGACAGCGTCTGGCCGATGAGGGATACGCCCCCGCACTCGGGCAAGTGGAGCCTGCGGTTGTCGCGTTTACGACCGCGGTCGCGGCGGCGGCGGTCAATGAACTGCTCGACCGATTGATCGGTTACGGGCCGCCTGAGCGGCCGAATGAGACGCTCCTGCGACTGCACGAGCGGGAGATTTCGACGAACCGCGCCCTGCCGCGCGATGCTCACTACTGCCATGCCGCGCAGGCCAAGTGGGGCGTGGGCGACGAAGAGCCCTTTCTTGGGCAGTTATGGCCGGCAGAATGAAAATTGCTTGGTGGCAGTGGCTCCCGTTCCAACGCTGGCGAATCATCGGCGCGGCGGAGTCGGCCGACGAAATTCCGGACCGCCTGCCGTACAATGCCGCCGCGCTCGTCGCCGATCAGGGACGAGTAAAATGGATCGTGTTTGATTGTCCTTGTCGGACCGGCCACAGAATCATGCTAAACGCTGATCCCGGCCGTCGGCCGCGCTGGGCGTTGCAGCACGTCAGCCCGCTGACCGTCTCCCCAAGTATAGACTCTCACGTTAAGGGCAGGCGCTGCCATTACTTCATTCGAAACGGCCGGGTAGAATGGGTCAAGGACAGCGATCGATGACGATTACCGAAGGAACTGAAGATGACTCGCAACCGGTCGCGCCGCAGCCGCCGCGCGCGATCGAGAAGACACCGATGTTCACCGCGATGCACGCGGCGCGTTATCAGCGGCAAACCCTGATTCGGGACATCGAGACCGATAACCCAAAACTTCTATGTTATGTTGCGGGAACCAAAGCCGCGGTAGACCGTGCTGATACGCTTGGGTTTGTCGATATGCTCCACAATGTGACGCCAGGCGAACCGATTGACTTGATGCTTCATACGCCGGGGGGCGACGTCGACGCTGCTGAAAAGCTGATCACGCTGGTGCGCAGCGCGACGGGTGAGCAAGGCCAGCTCCGCGTTATCGTACCGGACTATGCCAAGAGCGCCGGAACGCTGATGGCGCTTGGCGCCAACACGATCGTCATGAGCGACTCATCGGAACTGGGGCCGATCGATCCTCAGGTGTCGCTCAAAGACGGTAACGGCAACGACGTGATTCATTCTGTGCTGACCTATCTCAACGCTTTTCAAGAGGCGAGACAGTCACTGCGTGACGCACCGGACGATCCCGCCAATCGAATCAGCTTTGAAAAGTTCGACCCGACCATGGTGCGCAAGTTCAGTTCGGTGCGCGACCGCGCGCGTCTGTTCGCTGAAAATCTGTTGAAACGGCGCGGCTTGAATTTCTCGAAGATCGCGAGCGATCTGATGGACATCAACGCCTATCCGTCGCACGGCCAGATGATCGGCTGGGAGGCGGCGCAAAAGATTGGCCTCAACGTCTCTTATGTGCCTTTGACCGGTTCGCTCTGGCGAAAATACTGGTCGCTCTATTGCCATCTCAGACTTGCAATCGAAAGCGATCAAAGGATCTTTGAGTCGAACTACGTTTCGCTCGTCATGTGAACGGAAAATAACGTTAGTAGACCGGGTAGGAACAAGCATCGGTGGATCAGCCGGGCGCAACGTAAAGACGACGCCACCCCAATGGTAAAGCGCCATAAGCAAAAATCGACAAAAAACGTCTGTTTTTCAATATGACGCCAGGAATCGGCTCTTTTCGCTTGCCGCAATACCACCGCTGCCAGAGAGGAAGGGCCGCGCCACGAAGTAGGTTGCCTCCCGCCACGATCCGTCTCAGCCGGAATAGAATAGGTATGAAATCTCCCGCACAAACCTGGGTGGCCTGTCGGCGCCTCCCTGCGGGACCGGGCTTATATGAACTGAGCCTTTTCAACCCACCAATGGCCCACCAAAACCATCGCGGCCCCAGCGTTTTCGCCGATCGGCGATGTCCGCTACTGGCCAATGCGGACATTCCACCGGGGTAAACCTCGGTCGCGAAGTGGTGATGGAGACTTGGGGCGAAAATTCATGCAAGTCGAGGTCCTGCCCGTACTTGCCCATTGGACTTTTAGGCCAAGCGGCTTCCGCAAGCCATCCAGAGGACTAAACCGCTCGCGCGGTAGGGCGCTGCGGCAGGCGACACAGCCAAGACGATAGCGCAACGGGGCGTCCTGTCTTGAGATTGAGGGGTTTCGACAACCTCACTCAAGACAGGAGCATCCCCATGACCGACGAGGCAGTAAGCCCGTTGCGCCGGCGCATGATCGAAGACATGACGATCCGCAAATTCGCGCCGAAGACCCAACATGACTACGTGCAACGGGTCAAGAACTTCGCAGCGTTTCTCGGGCGCTCACCCGATACGGCGAGCTTCGAGGACGTGCGCCGCTACCAGCTGCACTTGGCGGCGAGCGGCGTTGGTGTACCGACCATCAACCAGACCGTATCGACGCTGCGTTTCTTTTTCCGGGTCACGCTCAGGCGCCACGATATCGTCGAGCACACCACGTTCGTCCACGAGCCCCGCAAGCTGCCGGTGGTGCTGAGCCCCGAGGAAGTGGCGCGGCTGCTCGATGCCGCGCCGGGGCTGAAGTACAAGGCGGCGCTGAGCGTAGCCTACGGCGCCGGCCTGCGCGCCGCCGAGGTGGTCTCGCTCAAGGTCTCCGACATCGACAGCAAGCAAATGATCATTCGCGTCGAGCAGGGCAAAGGCGGCAAGGACCGTAACGTCATGCTCTCGCCGAGCCTGCTCGACCTGCTGCGCACCTGGTGGCGGGCGGCGCGGCCCCGGGGTTGGCTGTTCCCGGGCCGCGATCCGGCGCAGCCGGTGACCACGCGCCAGCTCAATCGCGCCTGCCACGCCGCTGCCCGGATGGCGGAGATCAAAAAGCGCGTCTCGCTGCACACCTTGCGGCACAGCTTCGCCACCCACCTCCTGGAGCAGAACATCGACGTCCGCGTCATCCAGGTGCTGCTCGGTCACGCCAAGCTCGACACCACGGCGCTCTATACCCGCGTTGCCACCAAGACGATCAGCGAGGTCATGAGCCCGCTGGAGCACATCGCGCTCAAGTTCAAGGAGGTCCGGCCGCCGCCCGGCTGACGCGCGCGCGTGTCGCGTCCGGCTTTGGAGGTTGCGGATATCTTCCGCGACCATGGACCGGCATGGCGCCAAGCCCATGCCGGCCATGTCAGCCTCGAGCAGTTGAAGGTGATGTCGGCAATCGAGCGCTGCCGCACGGCAGCTCTCGGCGGTCATGTCGCGCGCTGCGCGGACTGCGCCTATACCACGATCGCCTACAACTCCTGCCGCAACCGGCACTGCCCGAAGTGCCAGGGTGCTGCCGCCAAGGACTGGCTCGCCGACCGCGAGGCCGAGCTATTGCCGGTGCCGTACTATCACCTGGTGTTCACGCTGCCTGGGCCAATCGCCGACATCGCCTTCCAGAACAAGGCCGTCCTCTACGATCTGTTGTTCAAGGTCTCGGCCGAGACCATGCTGACAATCGCCGCCGACCCGAAGCATCTTGGGGCCCGGATCGGCATCACCTCCGTGCTGCACACCTGGGGCTCGGCCATGACCCATCACCCCCATGTGCACATGATCGTGCCAGGCGGCGGCATCTCGCCCGACGGCTTGCGCTGGGTGTCCTGCCGGCCGGGGTTCTTTCTCCCCGTGCGCGTGCTCTCCCGCCTGTTCCGGCGATTGTTTCTGGAGAAGCTCGTCGCCACCCACCAGGCCGGCCGCCTGAAGTTCTTCGGCGATCAGGCCGCTCTCGCGGACGCGCAGGCGTTCGCGGCTTATCTCGCGCCGCTGCGCAAGAGCGAGTGGGTCGTCTATGCAAAACGGCCGTTCGGCGGGCCACAGGCCGTGCTGGCCTATCTGTCGCGCTATACCCACCGCGTCGCCATTGCCAACAGCCGGCTGATCGCCTGCGACCGCACCAGTGTCACCTTCCGATGGAAGGACTATCGTGCCGATGGTCTTGATCGCCAGAAGGTCATGACACTGGCCACCGGCGAGTTCATCCGACGTTTCCTGATCCATGTGCTGCCAAAAGGCTTGCATCGCATCCGCCACTACGGCCTGCTCGCCAGCGGCACGCGCGCCGACAACATCGCGCAGGCGCGTGAGCTGCTCGCCGTTTCAAACTCCCAGGCAGAGCCCGCCGGTGCCGCCATCGATCTCGGCAAGCCGACTTGTCCATGCTGCGGCGGTCGCATGATCATCATCGAGGTCTTCGAGCGCGGTACAGCGCCGCGGCATCGGCCGACAGCTCCATCCATCGTAATCAGGGTCGACACCTCATGATCGCGTCACAATCCCGCAAATCTCCTCGTCTCGCTCGCCGGCTCTCGACCGGCCACGGCAGAGCGCGCTCGGATATCCAGTCGTCGTCTCAAATCGTCCGACAATTCACCGCAATCGACGCGACCCGCCGCTCATCCAGCAGCCGTTTCATCGTCCTCCGGCTTGCCGGAGCGCCTCGACTCCATTCACACACCTCATCCGCGGCACTCAAATCCCCATAGCCTACGCTGCGCCATCCACGTACCCCCTCCCGCGGTTTCCTCCCTTGGAGGTTTGCGTACGCCGGCCCCCGGTGTGCGCCGCGCCACCATCATGGGGCCGGCATCCGAAAACCTTCACAAAGCGGAATTACGCAACAACGGCTGTGAACGTCCGGTTGATGTGTTTGACTTCAATGGTCAGGTGCGAAAGGGACCGGAACCGCGCTAACTTGGCCCGGTAGTATTGCTCTTCCTGTTGCTTTGCTGTCGCAACCGAGACGATAGCACCGAGATGACCGGGCCCCAATCGCCAGAGGTGAAGATCGACGAGTTGATCGCCGTCGTCCTCGATTGAGCGTTTGAGATTGTCGGCCATCCGGCGGTCGGGATTCATGTCGAGAAGAATGGCACCCGTGTCGCGAATGAGTCCGAACGACCAGCTGGCGATCACACACGCGCCGATAATACCCGCCAGAGGATCCATCCAGTGCCAGCCAAAAGCGCGCGCGAGCAGAAGGCCGACGATGACCAGCACCGATACCGCGGCATCGGCCATAACATGGACGAGCGCGGCCCGCATATTGTGATCGCGCGCCGCCGATCCATGCGCGTGCTCATGTTCCTGGAACGATAAGGGATATGTTTGCGCGCCAATCCTGACATTGGCTTCAAAAGCGTGCGGCTCGGGAATTTCCTCGACGGATTCCAGATAGCTGCCGCGATCCTCAAGCGTGAAAACCTGCTGGGCGCCATCCGGACGCACGGTTTCCACAGAGGCAGCCGCCGCCGAAAGCTTGATGCCGCTGTTTTCCGAGCGCAGCCGGAATCGCGGCGGCATTCCGTCCTCGAAGACCTCCAATATCACGGCGCCAGCATCGGTCGCGATCCGATGCGTTTCGTCATCCTCTTCGTGGTCAGCATGATCATGGCCGTGGCTATGTCCATGCCCGTGACCATGACCCCCGCTAAGAAGCCACGCGCTGGCGACGTTGACCGCGAGGCCAAGAATGGCAATCGGAATCGCTTCGGTGAAATGGATCGGGACCGGTTCGAAAAGGCGGCTGATAGCTTCATAACCGATCAGAAGCGCGATCATCGCCAGGATGATCGCGCTGGTGAAGCCAGCCAGGTCGCCTAGCTTGCCGGTCCCGAACGTAAAGCGCGGATCATCCGCGTATTTCCGAGCGTAAGTATATGCGAGTGCCGCGAGCAACAGAGCACCTGCATGTGTGCTCATATGAAGTCCGTCGGCAATGAGCGCGATCGATCCAAACAACCAGCCGCCGACGATTTCGACGACCATCATTGCGGCGCACAGCCAGATCACGGCCCAGGTTTTGCGCTCGCTTTTTTGATGGTCCTCAGAAAGGAACACATGGCTATGAAGGGCCGGAAGGGCCGCGCTACTGGTCTCGCTCATGGCAATCCTCGTTCGCTTACTTCAGGTACGTCCGCACGACCTCAATGAGATCCTCGGCTCCTTTTGCCTTGTCAGGGTCCGGCTCATGCGCGGGATCGACCACATGATGGCGGATGTGGTCCTCGAGAAGCTCAGCTGTCAGTCCGTTCACGGCACCTCGAACCGAGGCGACCAGCATCAGCACGTCAGCGCAGCCGAGTTCGGCTTCCAGCGCGCGCTCGATGGCCTCGATTTGTCCCTTGATGCGACGGACACGGCTCGTGAGCTTGGATTTGTTCTTGATCGTATGCATTAGGGTAATATAAGGGGGTACCCTATATTGATCAAGTGCCGTTTGGTGCCCCCGAACGTGAGAATTGTGCCGAGCGAGCCGATGAAGCCGACATTGATATACCGAGGGCTTCTCCTGTTCGCGGCGGTCGTATGGACAGAATCCGCCCAGGCGCACGGCATCGCCGGCAATCGCTATTTTGCCGGTACCATGACTTTCGACGATCCCGCGGTTGCCGATGAGGCGATCGTTCCGAACTTTTCTTATCTCGGCTATCCGACCCAAGGCAGCAGTGTAACCGAGAACCGTATCAACTGGGCTTTTGCACGCCTCCTGACGCCAACGCTCGCAGCAACCCTCGATAGCGGCTGGATTCATCAGAGCTGGGCGATCGGCCACACCTCTGGCTTCGACAAAACCAACCTCGGCCTCAAATACGAGGCCTATCGTGACAACAAACATGAGGCGCTGGTGTCGATGAGCCTTGCCTGGGGCATCGCTCACTCCGGCTCTATCGGTGTTGGAGCAGACGCACCAAACACGATCCAGGCGGGCGTAACCTTCGGCAAAGGGTTTGGAGATCTTCCCGACTCGCTCTCATGGCTTCGTCCGTTCGCTGTGACGGGCTCGATCGTTGACGAAGAACCTGTCGGCTCAGGCGGCCGAGCCCTTGTGCCTAACCTCGCGACGGGCAGCTTCCAGAATCTTTCTTCGCCTGCCGTCGAAACGCTACATTGGGGCCTCTCCATCCAATACAGCACGCTCTATCTGACTAACCGCTTCACGGGTTCTTCGCCAAAGGGCGAGCCGCTAAACCAATGGGTACCGCTGGTCGAGTTCAGGTTCGACAGTCCGAGGGGCCAAAAGACCGTCGCGACCGCGAATCCGGGTTTCGCCTATGTAGCGGTGACGTGGCAAGTCGCAGCGGAGGTGATTCTGCCGATGAACCACGCTGGAGGAAATGGTCCGGGTTTTAGAGCTCAGTTGCTGCTCTTCCTTGACGATCTGATGCCATCACTGTTTGGATGGGGCGACCCCGCGCCAGGCGGGGTCGCGCTCTATCTCGCGGCCAAGCGACCGCTCAACCGAGCCCGCAAGCGGTCTCGGCCCATTCGGGTCACGATCGCTCCGCCAAGAATACGGCAGCGTACGCTTCGCCCGCTTCCATAACGCGAACAATCAGGACTGGAGCCGTTGTCCCGCCTGCATGCTGTACCGTGGCAGCCGCATCAACTTATATCCGGTCGAGCGCCAGCGGCTCGTACCAAAATCCTGCATACTCGTGGCAGCTTGGCTCCAAGATGGATGGGACTCATCTCTCGTACGGCTGATAAGGCCAACCCGGCATCCTCAGTCACACATCCGTCCCGGCATTGGCCCGGAAGCGTGGGCCAAACTCATTCAACTGATCAAGTAGTGACGATGGCACCTGTCGGAACCTTGCCGGTTTCGACATATCGCCAGAGAGCGATCACCAGCTTGCGCGCGAGCGCGATGATCATGATGCGCCGGACGCGACCCTTCAGGTCTCCGACGCGCCTGTAATACCAAAGGGACAGTTCGCTTTTCGATTGGTACCTGAGCCACAGCCAAGCCATTTGCACGGCGATCACACGGGCTCGTGTGTTGCCGGCTTTATTGATTCCCTGGTCGTGTTTGGTGTCTCCGCTGTCGTAGGGGGCCGGTGTCAAGCCGACGTAGCTGGCAACTTGCCGGCGGTTATGGAACGGTCGATAGAAGACTTCCCGCGTCAGCACTGTGGCAAACTCGGCGCCGATACCGTGCAGCTTGACGAGCTGGCGCATCTTTTCGGTGCAAGCGTCCCCTGATGGTTCGCTTCCTTTGACGAGCCTGTCGCGTTCGGCTTCGACCTCCCGGACTTGCTCGGCGACCACCTTGAGCCGCTTCCATTCGCGCTCGATCTCGATCTTCAGCCGCGCCGGAATCGTCCGACCATCGCCGGTCCGCATCTTGTCAAGACGCTCACACCACTTTCCATCCGTGATCCGGAGCGCTCGAATGCCATGCGTTATCAAAAGGGCCTTGATCCGGTTCAGATGGCCAGTACGTTCGCGCACCAGTCGCTGCCGCTCACGGTGGAGCCGCCGCGCATCCTCTTCCTCGGGCGTTGGCGCCCGAACCACGCGACAACTGTCTGTCTTGATATGCTTGGCGCGACGATCGATCGGAAGACTCGCCGCATCGAGGACGTGGTTCTCGATGCCGTGGTTGACGAGCACCCTGTGCAACCAGAACCCGTCGTAGCCTGCCTCATAGCAGCATACCGTCCGCACCCGGCCAACGCCCTTGCCTCGAAGCTTGGCTTGCAGGCGGTCGATGAGCTCAAACAACCGCTTCGTGTCCCCGCCTGCTATCGCATGCACGCTGATCTTGTCGCCGAGCCGCGGCGCGAACGTCGCTACCAGCCAGGTTGCGCGACTCAGCTCCATGGCCAGAAAGAGCGTACTCTTGAAATCTTCGGGCTCTGCTTTCGCGGTGAAATTGGTTTGACCGTTCATGTTCATCTCCTGTGTCAGCGAATCAGAAGCGCCTATTGGAGCACTCTTGTCTGCTGCATAGGATCTCTCGTGAACCGAGCCGCTGACGCGTCTCGGTAGGGTAGGCGCGAGAAACCTCGAAGAGGATATCCCTACGCCTCCCCCCAAACCGTGCGGGCACTTTTCAATGCACACGGCTTTCCGTACGCGCATGCTCTCGACCGGAGACGGCTGCACGGCATGACGGGCACAGGACAATGGTCTTGCGCCGCCAACCGGACCGTTTCCAGACCGTCAGCGATCCGCTTCGCAGGTCACCTAGGCGGTGGAGATGATGCATCTCGAATGGTCCGGTCGTATCGCTGCACGCTTCGCATTTGCGAGCGTTAAGTCGATCGATCAGATCATTTGGGCTTTTGACCCACCACGCACCTGCCGTGACGTTGTCGATAGTCGGACTTGTCCAGTAGGCTCGGGTCAGATGCTTCAGTCTCCACAGCTTGATGCTGCGAAGCTTACCACGGACCACGGAGCTAACCTCGTAGTCCGTGCCTTTCCACAGACGCGCCATGGTTTTTGCTCTCGTCGTCCGATGTCGCATCGCCAGCGTCTTCACGAGACTGCGGAACACGACGAGCTCCAGCAATCCCAAGGCGCTCTTGATGTCGTCGGCGAACGAATGGTAGTTCGCAAACCCACGGAACTCTGAGTTATAGGCGAGGACGGTTGCAACGTCGCTGGTTACCAGGAACTGCTCGCGCGGACTGCCGGTCTTCTTGGCGAGATCGCCATAGCCGTGTTGCTTGCAGAACTTGGTGACTTCCTTTCGCGGCACCCGCAAGCTGACATTTCCGGTGGTCGGCCGACGCATCACGCGCCATGTCCGTCCAGCCGGACCCTTGCGGCTGGATTTTCGTCCAGCCCCGTAGGATGTGTATGTCGAGATGCGATAGCTCAAGAAGGTCACTCCCTTGGAAGCGGCGTAGACCCCACTTTTCTCGGGCGACACGGTGAGCTTCAAGGTCTCCGTCAGGAATCGTTCGACGCAGGCCATGATCTCACACGCTTCCCGCTTGCTCCCGATCACGCCGATGAGGAAGTCGTCGGCATAGCGGCAGTAGCGGAGCCTTTTGAAGTTGGGGTCCATCGGATCGACGGAAGGCACTTTCCGTCTCTCCTTATTGATGGCCTTGATCTCCGCAAATGCAGCATCGATCTCGGCCCGATCCGCGCCTTCGGCACGGAGCCGTTCAATCTTCCGGCGGAGACTGAGGACGCGCCGTTCCAGCGCCACGTAGCGCGGGAATGGACGTCGCTCACGGCCTTTGTCGAAGTCCGCCTTCATCATCTGCATGTGCTGGTCCAGCTCGTGCAGATAGATGTTGGCGAGCAAGGGCGAGACAACGCCGCCCTGTGGCGTGCCACTGTAAGTGCGTCCGAAGACCCAATCTTCCATGTAGCCTGCTTTGAGCATTCCTTCGATCAGACCGATGAACCTGTCGTCATCGATCCGCTTCCTTAGAAGCCCAAGCAGGATGTCATGGTCGATGTTGTCGAAGAACCCACGCACATCCACTTCGACCAGCCACTTGCAGCCCGTCCAACTCTTCTTGATGAGCTTGAGTGCGGTATGACAGGATCGCCCCGGGCGGAACCCATGTGATTCATTGAGGAACACAGGTTCATAGATCGCTTCGAGTAGAATCCTGACCGCCTCCTGAACGAGCCGGTCTTCCACCGTGGGGATACCCAGCGGTCGTGTCTTGCCGTTGTCCTTCGGGATATAAACCCGCCGGACTGGCCGGAAGCGATAAGTGCCATCTGCCACGCGCCTGGCGATGTCGGCGAGCTTCTCCAGCGACATGCCGTCGAAGGTCTTGCCATCTACACCGGGCGTCAGAGCTCCCTTGTTGCGGGAGACCTTTTCGTAGGCCCACTCGAAGAGATGCGGACATCTCATCAGGCGGTGAAGGCCATTTACGCGCTTACCCGACCGCGACAAAGTCGGCAGTGATTCAATTCTCCTCTGGATGGTGACGGCCTGCATCAGCAGAACCTCTCCGTCGAAGAATCTTCTCTTCGCATACTGCACATGCCGTTATTGGCGGCATCGTCCTTCCCCCGATCGGAGGCGCTTTCGGTCCGGTCACCCGGCCTTATACGCATGATCGTCCGCCTCGCGGCGGCTGTCCCGGCCATTACGTCGGGCATTTGGGTACTACGACGGCTCCGTCGCCATACAGGTTCGCAAACGAACCTGCTGCAGGCGATCCCGTAGTTACGTGTGCGGGGAGTTGCGGTGTGTTTAGGTGTCCCATTCGTCTCCTTGACCCACGGATGGTGGTCGTCCCACGCGGACTGGTGGCAGTTCGCACTGGCCGGTGCGATCCGCCCCGCGTGGCGTAGCGTGTCAGCCGCGTTCGCTACTGCCAGCCCTTTGGCGACTGGAAACTGGGATTCAGGCAATACAGCTTTCACCATGCACACCTTACTCTGTGCTCTCCACCGGGCTGCGGCGCCCGATTTCGAGACGTTTCCCGGCATGCTCTGGTCCCGTTCCCCTTTCGGAGTCTCAGTCGTTTCCGACACCGGTAAGCCGGGCAAGTAAGAGCCATAACCAGCAGGCTCCATTCTTTCGAACACTCCCTTCTTCTTCACGCCACAACGGCGCACGCCTTTCGGCTTCGATCCCTTGCGCAGATCATGTGTCGCTCGCCGGAGGCTCTCGCGTTAGGGGCCGCCGTCATTCATGCCGGCGCCGCTATCACTGCCCCGAACGCGGGTGCCTTGTTAACCGGTCTCGCGACTGCACTCGGTCGCGGGTCCCGCCGTCATTTTATGCCGGCGTCGCTATCACTGCCTCGCGCCGGGTGCCTTTTCCTTTATCTCCGCTTCGCTCCGCGCCCTCCGGGCTTTCATGCCGTATGCGATCGGTCTTCCAACTCGGTTTCCTCCTTCAGATCAGAGTTAGAGGGCTGCGCTTGGCGCACTGACGGGTTAAGGGCTGGAGGAGAGTCTTCCGGCGCCCGTCATGGAGATGCTCCCATGAATATGCAGGTTCTTGACGCCCGCCGCGACGCCAACGGCGGTTACAGAGTGGACGTCAGTCGCGGCGAGCGCGTCGGTCGGGTGTCCTCGGAGTGGTTTTCCCGTCCAGCAGACGAGCGCTATCTGTCGCTCAACGAACTGGCCCGCACGGTGCGTGATCGCACGGATCGCAGCCGGACGCGCGTGGTCGAAAGCGCGCTCATCCATGTGGAAGCAAACCGCGCCGACCCCGAGCGCTTGGCCCTGATGCTGCCCGGCTCGGACACGCCGGTCGCGCCTACCCACTGGAGCTTCGGCCAGCTTGCAAGCCAGGTCGGCGCTCCCGCCGCCTACCTGCGGCAACTCCCCGCGGCACTCGCAGGCATCAATCTGCAATATGGCCTGACCGCCAATCGCGCCGAACAGATCAAGACGCTCGAGACCGACGATGGCCGTGTTGAGCTTCGCGCCGTCACCAGCCCAGACTACGGCAGGATTTTTGACCATGAACTGGTTGAGGCTGTGCAGCGCATCGCCGGCAATGGCACGGGCGATACGCGTTGGAAGGTGCCCGGCGTGCTCGACTGGTCAACCGGAATCTACAATCCCCGGGTCGACATTGCGAAGGACACGACCACCCTTTATGCATCCGACAGGGACGTTTTCCTTTTCCTGGTCGACGACCTGAACCCGATCGAAGCTGGCCGTCTCCGGGACGGCTCGCCCGACCTCTATTTCCGAGGCTTCTATTGCTGGAACTCGGAAGTCGGGGCCAAGACGCTCGGCATGGCGAGCTTCTATCTCCGGGCCGTGTGTCAAAATCGCAATCTTTGGGGTGTGGAAGATTTCGAGGAGATCATCATCCGTCACTCCAAATACGCAGCTTCCCGCTTTGCTCACGAAGCTGCGCCCGCGCTGCTGAACTTCGCCAACTCGTCCCCCATGCCCTTCGTCAACGGCATCAAGGCCGCGCGCGAGCGGATCGTGGCGCACAGTGACGAGGATCGCACCGAGTTTCTGCGCCGCCGTGGCTTCTCCAAAGCCGAGACAGCCAAGGTGATCAACGCGGTCCTTGCGGAGGAGGGCCGCCCGCCTGAGAGCATCTTCGATTTCGTGCAGGGCATCACCGCCGTCGCGCGCGACAAGCCGCATCAGGATGCCCGCCTGGATATGGAGGCGAAGGCGAAGAAGCTTCTGGATCGCGCCGCCTGACTCCTACCAAGCCGCGGAAACCCAATTCGCGTGTCTGCGGGCCTTCTCCGTTTCGCCTGTTCCGTGGCGCTGCCCTCTTGGAGCAAGAGGGCGGCGCCTCGCTCCGTGAGCGGCTTGGAGGCCGAGAGAGAGGCTTTCGGCCGGCCGTTCTGGAGAAACTGACATGGCAAAAGCCGTTCAGAAGATCAAGCTGTCGCCATCGCGCGATATCCCCTTCAATAAACTGGTACTGGCTCAATCCAACGTCCGCCGCACCAAGGCGGGCATCTCGATCGAGGATCTCGCCGAAGATATCGCCCGGCGTTCCCTGCTGCAAAGTCTCAATGTCCGAGCCATCCTCGATGCCGAAGGCCGGGAAACCGACATGTTCGAGGTTCCGGCCGGCGGCAGGCGCTATCGTGCCCTTGAGCTTCTAGTGAAGCAGAAGCGCTTGGCGAAGACCGCACCGGTCCCGTGCATCGTCAACGATAGCACCGAGATCAGCGCGGAAGAGGACTCGCTCGCAGAGAACGTGCATCGCGTCGCGCTTTTAGGTTCTGTATCGCAACTGTCCTCTTAGAGTCGT
>NZ_JABFDP010000054.1:0-34565 GCF_013179005.1 Bradyrhizobium denitrificans
ACGACTCTAAGAGGACAGTTGCGATACAGAACCTAACAGGCCCACACGCTGGTCGTTCTCCGCGAGCGAATCGTCAAGCGCCGAGCCGGCATCGCGCACCACGCAAGGCACAGCCTGTGTCTTCGCCATCCGCTTCTGCCTCACCAGCAGCTCGAGCGCCCGAAAGCGCCTGCCTCCCGCAGGCACCTCGAACATGCCTGTTTCCTTGCCCTCCCCATCGAGAACCGCGCGAACGTTCAGGCTCTGCAACAACGTCCGCTCGGCGATGCTCTCTGCGAGCTGCTCGATCGACACGCCGCCCTTGATGCGACGGACGTTGGACTGGCTGAGCACGAGCTTGTTGAAGGGAATGTCCCGAGAGGGGGACAGCGTGATCTTCTGAGTGGCCTTGGTCATGGTCCTATCTCTCCGCGACGGGCGGCCCGGAGCCTCTCTCTCAGGCCTGCAACCCGTCGCAGAGCACCTCTCGCCCTTTTCCTCTCCTCCGTTCGTCCAGCAATCGCGCTCAAGCGGCGGCGCAATCCGGTGCAGCCGGCCGAGTGAGGCCAACCCCGTCCGGCGCAAAGCCGAGGAGATAGTCGGCCACGCGACTGGCTTGGCTTGCCGCCCGCACGATGGCGCGATTGTCCTCACGCAGGACGTCGAGCCAGGCACCGATGTAGTCGGCATGCCGCACGGTCGGCACGATGCCGAGTGCGGCGCAGCTGAAAGCCGCCGCGATCTCCGCGATCAACTCCTCGAACGCGTATTTGCCGCTGCCGAATCTGCCTGAGAGATCCCGGTTCAGCCGCGCCGGGTGACCACTCGCATGGGCGAGCTCATGCAAGGCCGTGCGATGCCAGTTGATCGGCTCGAAGAACGCCGCCGGTGGCGGCACCTGCACGAAATCCTCGCTTGGCGCATAGAACGCACGATCACCCCCGATCCGGAAGTCGACGCCACTGTTAGCAATGACCGCCTCGACCGCAGGCTCGATGGTTCCTGGCGGGGGAAGCGGCGCCGTAGTCGCGATATCCTCAGGTAGACCATCGCATTGATCGACGTTGAAGACGGTAAACCGTTTCAAAAACGGAATGGCCTGCGCGTCTTCACCCGTCTCGCGGGCACGCTGCCGCTCATCGGACGGCACGAAACGATCGGCATAGACGACCGTAACACCACGCTCGCCCTTGCGCACATGGCCGCCGATGGACTGCGCCTGCCGGAACGTCAACCAGCTCTGGCCGGTAAACCCACGCTCGATGACGGCCCCCCAGAGGATCAGGACGTTGATTCCCGAGTACGGCCGACCCGTGGTCGCATTCCTGGGCAACGCCAACTGAGCCTTCGTCGCCTGTGTCCCCCACGGTTGAACCCAGGGCACACGGCCGGCCTCAAGCTCGCCGATGATCTTGCTTGTGATCTCCTCATAGAGGCTCGCCCGACCCTCGTCAGCGCGCGCGCCAACTCTCCGTCCCTTCATCGCAGATCTCCGCGACGGGCGCGGCAGAACTCTCTTGCCGCTTCCAACCCGTCACGGCCAATCCGACCTGCACTCTTCCTCTGACATGCGGGCCACCTCCCGAAACCCTCATCGTGTTAACCGGATTTAGCGGAACCTGACGTCTGCTGCGTGGTTCGTTTCCATTTCAGGGAGCAGCCAATGTCCATCAAGCAATTCGACGGCACCACGCCGATCTTCCTGCCGGAGCGCTTCTTCCATGGAAGGCTGGAAGGATGGGCCGTGCTTGAAAGCCTGATTGGCGGTCTGCTGAAGCGCGCGACGATCACGGCGGAGGGCCAATGGGACGAGGCGAAGCAGGTCGTTCACTTCGTCGAGACCTACCGCTTCGATGATGGACACGAGGACACGCTCAATTGGACGATCCAAAAGCTTGGCCCCGGCAAGTACAAGGGGTTAGAGCCACACCTCGACGGAGAGGCGGAAGGCGAGCAGTCCGGTTGCGCATTCCATTGGCGTTACACGAGGGACACGCCGCAGTCTGACGGCAAAACCACGAAGCTGAATTTTGACGACTGGTTTTATCTTATCGACGACAACGCCTGTATCGTTCGCGGATCAGCCGGCCGCGCCGGGCTTCCATTCGCGACCGCCCATGTGACCTATCGAAAAATTGCCGGGCCATAGCGGCTTCCGTTCGCGCGACTTGCTTCGCTTCCATCTGCTCCCGTCGGCGGAAGCTGCTGAAACACAGTAGCAGCTGAAAGAAGGGCAGCCGCCCAATTCGATCTTTGCTCGGCGATGAAATCGTGACCGATAAATCGCCAAAGGCCGAGCCGAAGCGGAGCGAAGGCAGATAAGGCACCCGCAGGAGGGTCAGCATAGCGGCCGCCGCGCGAGCGGAGGGACCCGGGACCGAGTGCAGTCGCGAGACCGGTTAACAAGGCACCCGCGCGAAGGCAGCATAGCGGCGCCGCAGCAAAGCGGAGGCGGCCTTCGCGCGAGTGCCTCCGGCGAGCGACACAATACCCGGGGGTTTGATGGATAAAGGCTCTTCCGTCCCAATTGGGTTGAACGTCAATTCCCCCCTGCTCGCCGTAACGGCGTCGGAACCCACCCCGTCCAAACGTCTTGAATCCGGACCGTCTCAACCCGGAGTTCCGCGTAAATGGCTCCCCGCGCCAACTGGAAAGGTTTTCTGCGTCTGTCGCTCGTCACGTGCCCGGTAGCGCTCTACCCAGCCACGTCCGAGTCCGAGAAGATCTCGTTCAACCAGCTGAACAGGCAGACTGGCCACCGTATCAGGTACGTGAAGGTCGACGCTGACACGGGCGACGAGGTCCCTAACGAGGACATCGTCAAGGGCTATGAGCTCGAGAAGGGCCATTACATTGAGGTCTCGAAGGAGGAGCTCGAGGAGATCGCCCTTGAGTCCACGCGCACGATCGAGATCGACGAGTTCGTGGACAAGGCGGACATTGACCCGCGCTATCTGATCCGCCCCTACTACCTGCGTCCCGACGGCAAAGTCGGTCACGATGCCTTCGCCGTTATCCGCGAGACAATTCGGGAGATGAACAAGGTCGCGATCGGCCGGATCGTGCTCACCAACCGCGAGCACATCATCGCGCTCGAACCGATGGACAAGGGCCTCGTCGGCACGCTGCTCCGCTATCCCTATGAAGTGCGATCGGAGCAGGAGTATTTCGAAGAGATCCAGGACGTGAAGATCACCAAGGACATGCTGGATCTCGCGCGGCACATTGTCGAGCAGAAGGCCGGCACCTTCGCGCCGGAGAAGTTCGAGGACCACTATGAGACCGCGCTGATCGACCTGATCAACCAGAAGCGTGCGGGCAAGACGATCCGCCCCAATGATCGGCCGAAGGGCGAGAATGTCGTCGATCTGATGGAGGCGCTGCGGCGGTCTGTCGGGCAAAAGGCATCGCAGACGGTGGCGGCTGCCAAGCCGGCGAAGAAGCCGAAGAAAGCTGCCGCCGGGCAGAAAGAGATGCTGATGCCGATCGCGGGAAAGAAGACCGCCGGCAAGGAGGCGTCGGCGAAGAAGCAGGCATCCGGCCGGCAGCGGAAGTCGGCTTGAAGTATCCCGTAACTCCGGACGGACGCTACTTCGTCGTCCGCTGCCGCCTCTGGCGCATGACCGATCCTGCCATCAGCGAGGACAAAAGAGCTCAGCTGACCAAGCAGCTCATGTCGGCGAGGCGCGCGGTTCGGGCCGCCAAAGCGGCGAAAGATCCGGATGCCGAAGCTGCAGCCCACCGCGCCGTGGATCAAGCCAAGAGAGCGCTGGGCGAGCGGGGGCCGGTCTGGTGGAGCGACGGCTCGCCCGATCTGAACCGCCACATGGCGCGGAACACTCCGTACGCCGCGTGGTATGCTGCTGTCTCACAGTCGCGCAGGTAAGCCCCGGTGCCACGTAAGCTGAAGACCTATCAGACCTCACTTGGCTTCTACGATCTCGCGATCGCAGCGCCCTCCATGAAGGCCGCGCTGGAGGCATGGGGCGCAGGTAGCAATCTCTTTCACCAGGGAGCCGCAACGGAGACCGAAGATCCGGACGTCATTGCCGCCACCATGGCAAAGCCGGGCGTGGTTCTGAAGCGTCCGGCCGGGTCGAGAGGACAATTTGCCGAGCAGTCTGAATTGCCCGACCTGGATGATGAGGCAAGTACTCCGAAAAAGAAGGCCAAACGTCCGGAGGCAAAGCGGCGTGCGGCCCCGAAGGTCAGCGTTGAAGATTCGCGTAAGGCCGCCGCGCAGTTCGAGCGCGAACAGCGGCGTCGAGACGCCGAGCGGCGCAAAGAGGAGGCTATCAAGGAGAAGGAACGGGCTCGGCGCGAAAAGCTGATCGCAAAAGCGCAAGCGGCGCTGGAAGCTGCGCAGCAGGCGCACGATGAGCGGCTTGGGAATCTCGAAGCCGAGCGACGCGATCTCGAGAAGCGGATTGAAGCCGAGGACCGACGCTGGGAGGCCGAGCGGGAGAAGCTCAGAGACGCACTACGCCGCGCCCACGAATAGATCGGCCCGCGACGTTGCGCGGGCAGACACTCCGGGCAGGTATCGCCGATCGAATCCAGCACGTGGCGAACTTCCGCAACCGCATCTTCGCGAGAGACGCCGGTTGGCGGATCCTGCGTCGCGATCTGAAAGGCGCGCTCGCGCGCATGCGGGTCTGCCCGCTCCTTCGCCCAGCCATGCTCTTCGCATTCGTGGATTGCTCCCGCCTCCTGCAGCACGGAGATCGCCCAGCCGCGCAGGCTACGGATTGCCGCCCGTCGTTCCGTCGTCATCAGCATCGAAGTCGCTCCTGCTGAACGAATCCTTCCACCCGCCTGCTCGTTCCGAGCATTTGCCGCGCGGCAGGGATTCGCAATCGTCGGGGCTGCGGCGTCTTCACCAGTTCCGCAGGGCCGTGCCAGACGCTAGCTGGAAGGCGCGGGGTCCTCTTTCGGCCCGGTCGCCACAATCTGCAGCGCGCCGTCCGGAAGCGGCCTCTGCAGCATTTTCGCCTCGTCCCAAGGTGCGCGCAGCCAAGCGTCATACTCCTCGGGAGTCGTCAAGACCACTGGCATCGCCTTGGGGTGGACGCGGCCGACCTCAGCGTTCGGCTCGCACGTCAGGAAGCCATAGACGTCGATCGTGACCTCGCCTTCCCTCGCCTTGCGGACGGACGTCCAGTTGGTCCAGAGCCCGGCGAACGCCAGCAGCGGCCTGCTCTCGTCGGGAGCGAACCAGACCGGCACCTTCTTGCCATCGATGGTGTCGTACTCCGAGAAACTGGTGAACGGCACCAGGCACCGATTTTCCGGGCCGAGCCAACGCTTCCAGTGCGCGCTGGTCACGTTGCGGATGTTGGTCGTGCCGCTGTCTGGCTCGAGCCGCAGCAGTTCCTTGAAGTCCACCGCCTTGCCCTTCGCCTGCAGCTTCTCGGCCCGCTTCTTGGTGGCATCCATGAGCGCCTTGGCGGACGACGGCATGCCCCAGCGAGCCATCGCAAGCTCCAGGCCGGCGGCGGAATTGCGGACGATGGGAGCCGGATAGTCCGGGAAGATGCCGGGCATGGAAGGCAAGTTGCCCGTGCGGTCGTTCCCGGGCGGAACGCCGAACAGCCGGCGGATCGCATCCGCGTTCTTCGTCATCGAGTAGAGATTGCACATCGTCAGGTCTCCGGAGCAGCCTGGCGAGGGCGCTGCGCCAACTGTAGCAGCGTCGCTGGCGGCCTGCGATTGACCTTGGCGCACCTGCTGCACCTGAGCCGGCCGGCGAGGTCGTGGATGAACGTAGTCGATGGGCGGCGTAATGTGGCCAAGTCCACTTCACGCCGCGCTTTGCAGCGCGAGCACGCGATTTCCAGCCACGGATAGCCGCCGTTGATGGCTTGCTCGATCGTCGGAGACGGATCGACCGGACCGCCGTTCGCCCACATTCGCTCATTCCAGGACTCGCAAAGGAGCCGATCGGCCTGCCGGATCAGGGCCTCGCCCTGGCTCCGCACCTCGGCCGCCTGCTCAGCAAGGATCGTCGTCATCGCCCTCTCCCGACCGAGCTCCTTGGCAAGAGCCTTCCGGTCGCCTCCAGAGAGGGGCGTCGGGTGATGCTTGGGCGCCATCCGACCGTCAGTCGAGCGACGGCCAGCAGCCATCCTCTTCGTACCGGCCGGTCCGCTGCGTGCAGGTGTCGTCCAGCAGGCGCTGGCCGACATCGCGCCAAGGCGCCTCCGAGCCATACAGGCGGACAGCATCAGCCTTCTGGATCTCGACCGTGCGCCCGCAGCGCCGGCACTCGACCCGCAGCACGTGCTCGGTGATCTCGCCCAGCCGCCGCTGCCTCAGGGAGCCTTTGGGCGACAGATGCCTTTCGGCAGCGTTGGCCGCCTCCAGGAGCACCTGCCAGTATTCGTCAGGCTGACGGTCGTTCGGAGCCAGGCCGCGCACCAGCGGGGCATTCCTGCCGAGTTGGCGGGCCACTTCCTCCATCTGCTTCCGGTTTGGCATACGCCAGCTTGCGGGTCGGTCGGTCATGGCCGGCATGAGAACATATCAAGAACA
This sequence comes from Bradyrhizobium denitrificans, assembly GCF_013179005.1. Lineage (NCBI taxonomy): Bacteria > Pseudomonadati > Pseudomonadota > Alphaproteobacteria > Hyphomicrobiales > Nitrobacteraceae > Bradyrhizobium > Bradyrhizobium denitrificans. The sequence continues at coordinate 6,511 of NZ_JABFDP010000054.1, forward strand.
AGGAGTCGAGTCCGTTTGAAAGCGGGATCAGGCGGGGCTCGCACCGTGCGCTCAGCAGCCAGGTCTTGTGCGCGACCTGCTGGAGGGGCTCTCGGACTAAATGGTCGCGTATGAAGGAGAGGGACAGCGGCTGAACGTCTATTCTGGCCCGACAGGCGTGCAGCCGCTGATAGGCCGATGACGACGGCAGGAGCGCAGCGTGGGAAGAATAACCCGCGGCAGACCCCTGAAGACCCCGAGGTGGTTAGAGGAAGGCGCTGACAACGAGGCTGTAACGACACTCAAGTGTCATGGGGGAGAGGAAAAATTCTTTGAAGAACATTTTGTCCACACCAGCGCGCAGGAGGATACGCCCGCCCTCACGACTTGCGCCTTGCGCGAGCAGCTAAGTGGCTGCGGCGCGGAAAAACGCTCCTATACGCCATGCAGACGTGGGTCATCATGATTGTCGCGATATTCAAGACCTAGCGGCCCGATCGCTGAGACCTGGGTGATGTATTCGCCGGACTTCGTCCAGTGGAAATGCCAGGTATTACCGGGCAGCACAAGGACGCTCCCCGGCGGAAACGCCTGCACCTTGTCGGCATCGAAGATCTCGCCAAGTCCTATGTAGAAGATCCCTGACATGACTGTGTAAATTCGATCCTCCGATGTCTGTGCGGCATCAGCGTCGTGCCGCGCGCACTTTCACCCGGACCACATAGGGACCAGGTTCGGTGGGATGACCGACGATGACAGCCAGCCGCGCGCCAGGTGGAAAGGCTGGAAATGGCTTCCACGCGATATCTTCAGGCAGGATAGCCCAGAACCTGTCTTCATCAGGCTGATGCGTTTGGGTCATGAACGTGCCGCTCGAGTGCCAAAGCTAGATCAGCTTTGCGTCGAGGCTGATCGTCGCATTCAGCACTTTCGAGACCGGGCAGTTCTTCTCGGCCTCACCTGCGATGCGAGTGAAAGTAGTCTCGTCGAGGTTCGGCACGTTCGCACTCAGTGTCAGGTCCGACTTGCTGATCCGGAACCCCTTGCCTTCAGGCTCCAAAGTGACAGCCGCTTCCGTTGACAGCTCGGTCGGCGTGAACCCGGCGAGCTGAAGGCCGAAGGCCAGCGCCATCGTGAAGCAGCCGGCGTGCGCCGCCGCGATCAACTCCTCAGGATTGGTCCCCGTTTCGTTTTCGAACCGGGTCTTGAAGGAGTAAGGGGTATTCGCAAGCGTTCCGGATTCACTCGATAGCGCGCCCTTGCCGTCGCGGCCCGTGCCCGTCCACACTGCCTTGGCCTTGCGGATCATCTTTCGTCTCCTGCGATGTTTCTGATGATGTTCACGCCTTGAGCGCGTCGGGAGTAATCGGCATCTTGCGCAACCGCTTTCCAGTGGCCGCAAAAACGGCGTTTGCCACGGCCGGAACGATACCGGATGTTCCTGCCTCGCCCATTCCGCCGGGAGACTCTTTGGAGTTAACAACGTAGACCTCGATGGCCGGCGCTTGATCGATACGCAGCATCTGGTAGGTATCGAAATTGGCCTGTTTGACGCGTCCACTTTGCAGCGTGATCTCTCCGTAGAGCGCAGCAGTAATGCCGAACATGACGCCGCCCTGGACTTGTGCCTGCACCGTGTCAGGATTGATCACGATGCCGCAATCCATCGCACACACGACGCGGTGAACGCGGACCGTCCCATCATTTGCGACCTCGACTTCCGCAACCTGCGCGAGATAGCTGCCGAACACGTTCTGCAGGGCGACACCACGGCCGTGTCCCTTTTTTAATGCAGTGCCCCACCCCGCCTTTTCGGCGGCGAGATCGAGTACAGCCCTCGCACGTGTGTTGTGGTCGAGCAGCGCACGGCGATAGGCAACGGCATCCTGCCTGGCTGCGGCGGCCAGCTCATCGATGAAGCTCTCGGTCACGAACACATTGTGCGAGGGACCGACGCTGCGCCAGAAGGCCGTTGGAATACCCGGTGGCTCCACGCGAACATACTCAACATGGAAATTCGGAAGCGAATAGACCAGGTCGATCGCACCTTCCGTCGTGTCGGGATCGAGCCCGTTGCTGAAGGCAGGCGGAAGCCACCGCGCGATTACAGAGGATCCGGCAAAGCGATTGATCCATGCAATGGGTCTACCGCTCTTATCGAGACCGGCTTCGATGCGATCCACCCAGTAGGGACGATACATGTCGTGTTGGATGTCCTCCTCGCGAGTCCACACGACCTTAACGGGACCGTCGACGTGCCTGGCGATCTCTACGGCGCGCACCGCACCATCAGCCTCAAGACGTCGTCCGAAGCCTCCGCCGATCAGATGATTATGAACGATGACCTTGTCGACGGCCAGGCCGGCTGCCTTCGCTGCCGCCGCTTGCACCCTGGCGATTGCCTGCGTGCCGACCCAGATCTCGCACTCGCTACCGCGGAAATGAACGGTGCAATTCATCGGCTCCATCGCCGCATGGGCCAAAAACGGAAGATGATAGTTCGCCTGCACCCGGGTTGCCGCAGTTGCCATTGCCCGCGCCGCGTCGCCCACGCTCTGCGCAACCGGCCCTGCCTTCAGAGTGGCGTCCTCCAGCCCACGGGCGATGTCCTGCGTGCTCAGACCAGCATGGGTCCCCTCCTCCCACTCGATCTCGAGCGCCTCGAGACCTTTCTTGGCTGCGCCCATGTGATCGGCGACGACCGCAACGGCATCATTGAGCCGGACGATCTGGCTCACCCCCTTGACGGCCCTTGCAGCGGTGTCATCCACATTCTTCAATCTGCCGCCAAACACCGGCGATTGCGCCAGCGTCGCGATCTTCAGCCCGGGCGGCCGCACATCGATTCCATAGATGGCGGAACCGTTCACTTTACCCGAGACATCGAGCCGCGATGCCGGCGTGCCGATCAGCTTGAACTCATCCGCATTCTTCAGAACCACCTTGCCGGGGGGCGGGACCATCGCGGCATCGGCGACGAGGTCTCCATATTTCAGACGGCGACCGCTCGGCATGTGGATGACCTCGCCGGCCTCGGCCCGGCAGTGTCTTGCATCGTCACCAAAGCGTCGGGCCGCCGCCTCCACCAGCATGACGCGCGCGGTGGCGCCGGCTTGCCGCAACGGCTTCCAGGCGCCCCGGATGGCGTTCGAATTGCCGGTCGCCTGCACACCCAGCAACGGGTTGGCGTAGACCTTTTCATCGGGCGGCGCGTGTTCGAGCCGTACCTGCGCCAACCCGACCTCCAGCTCTTCAGCGACCAGCATGGGGATGGACGTGTAGGTGCCTTGGCCCATTTCGACATACGGCATGGTCAAGACCACCAGACCGTCGCGGCCGATCCGAATGAAGGCGTTCGGCTCAAAGGCGCCGGCAACTGATCCCATGCTCTGGCCAGACGGCAGGCTGAAGCTCAGCAGCAGGCCGCCGCCGGCCACCGCCGTATTGACCAGAAAGTTGCGGCGCGACAGCGTGGCCGCCGAGCCGAGAGATGTCGTGCGGTTGAACCTCATGATCAACGCTCCTTCTCGTGCGGTCCGGCCGCGAGCTTGATGGCTTCGCGGATGCGGACATATGTTCCACAACGGCAGATGTTTCCGCTCATCGCGTCGTCGATATCCGCATCCGTTGGATCCGACTTGTCGGAGAGAAGAGCCGCGGCCGACATGATCTGACCGGATTGGCAATAGCCACACTGCGGGACTTGGTGCTCGAGCCAGGCCCTCTGGATCTTGGCGCCCGCTGGCGTTGCGCCGACCTCCTCAATCGTGGTGACCTTGGAGGCACCAATGCTGTCGATGGTCGTGATGCAGGAGCGGATCGCGGCACCATCGAGATGGACGGTGCACGCCCCACATAATGCCATGCCGCAACCGAATTTCGTACCGGTCATGCCGAGCACGTCGCGCAGCACCCAGAGCAGCGGCGTATCGCCGTCGACGTCGACGCTGCGAGCAATTCCGTTCACCTCGATTGTGAAGCTCATGTCATCCTGCTTCTCTTGGTGTTGAGAGGACCCGCCCGACAGGCGGTTGCACGAGGAACCGTCGCTCAGCCGCCAAGTTGGCCAACGTGGAAGCCCAGTCGTTTCTCGACGTCGCCGGGGCGGTGAAAGCCGCGCGCCATGAGGGCCTGGATACGAGTTTGGCTTGCCGGCCGAGCCAGAGCGGACAGGAAGGCGTCCCACTCTGGCCTGATTTCGATATCGGGCGGCAGGCTTGCGATATCGACAAGGCGCTTGGTCTCGGCGATCGCCTCCTTGTCGAATGAGGCGATACGCATCCCGAGCGCCTCGACGAAGCCGTCGAGCTCGGCATCCGGCAACGACCTGTTCACATACCCATACCGTTCTGCCAGTTCGCCGCCGATGTCATCGGCGCTGAGTAAAACCTCGAGCGCGCGGCCGCGACCCATCAGGCGCGGCAATCGTGCCATCGGTCCTCCGCCCGGTACGAGGCCGGCGCCCACCTCCCATTGCGACAGGATCGCCCTCTCGCGACTGGCAAACCGCATGTCGCACGCAAGCGCGACCTCGCTCCCGACCCCCGTTGCCCGGCCACGGATCGATGCGATGGAAACGACCGGCGCGCGGCTGAGGCGCACAAGCGCGTCCGGCAATGCCTGCAAGCCTGTCGGACCAGGAGGGACACGAAGCGACTCCTCCAGAGGCGCGACGAAATCGTAATGGGTGATGAAGACGCCGTCGACAGCGCTGTCGAACACGACTACCTTCACGTTGGGATCTGTTTCGATCGCCGTAACCACGTCGTTTAGCTGCGGCAGGTGCTTTGGTCCGAAAATGTTCAGCGGCGGCATGTCGAACGTGACACGCCAGTAAGACGGGAGCCGGCGCTCGACTCGGATTTCTTCAGTACTGATTGTGCGTTCTGGACGGTTCATCGTGGACACTCCTGATTGGGTTTGTTGACAACAGGCGCGCGCCAGGCGCGCCTCCTTCCCAGTTCAAATCGACTGGCGCAAGGATCGAAAGGCAGTGCGCACTTCCTCACAAAACAGCGCGGGCTGCTCCCAGGCGGCGAAGTGACCACCTCTGTCGAGCCGATTGTAGTGCATCAACTTTGGATAGGCCCTCGCCGTCCAGCTGCGCGGCGCGGCATAGATTTCGTCTGGGAAGACGCTGACGGCGACTGGGATGTTGATCTTCTTGGGCGCGAAGAACACCAGCTTGTTCTCCCAGTACAGCCGCGCCGACGAAACCGCCGTATTGGTGAGCCAGTAGAGCGTGATGTTGTCGAGCACATCCTCTCGCGACAGCCCTTCGGGCTTGCCTTCAAAGACACGCGCAATCATCGCCGCGCTGCGCGAATCATGATCGAGCATCCAAGCCGCGAGGCCCGCCGGCGAATCCGCGAGGCCATAGAGCGTCTGCGGCCGATTCGACATCTCGATGGCATAGCCGAGGCCATGCTTGTAGAAGTCGTCGAGCTGGTCGTACGCGGCGCGCTCGTCCGACGAGAGGTCCGAAGGCCGGGATCCGCCGGGCTGAAGCGCCTGCGCAATCTCGTCCGGCACGGTCGCGGGCATGTTGGTATGGATGCCGAGCAGTTCCGGTGGCGCGATCAGCGCCATCTGCTCAGTCACGGCATTGCCCCAGTCGCCGCCCTGCGCCACATAGCGGTTGTAACCGAGCCGCTTCATGAGGACGATCCAGGCACGCGCGATACGTTGAGGATCCCAGCCAGGCGCCGTTGGCTTCCCGGAGAAGCCGTGGCCGGGAAGCGAAGGAATCACGAGATCGAACGCATCCGCAGGCCTCGCCCCATGCGCGGCAGGATCTGTGAGCGGACCGACGATCTTCAATTGCTCGATGATCGAACCTGGCCAGCCATGCGTCACGATCATCGGAAACGCATTCTGTTGCCTCGAGCGGACGTGGATGAAGTGGATGTCCACGCCGTCGATCTCAGTGACGAACTGCGGAAGCGCATTCAACCGCGCCTCGATCTTGCGCCAGTCGTACTCGCTCCTCCAGTACTGCACGAGCTGTTGCAATGTCTTCAACTGCACGCCCTGCGACTGGTCGGGGACGAGCTCGCGGTCCGGCCAACGGGTTACAGCCAAACGGCGGCCGAGATCGAGCAGGTCGTCCTGGGGTACGTCCACGTGGAACGGTCGTATTGCGTCGCTCGCGACCGCCTTGGCCGGGCTCAGCGACGGCAAGCTGGAAACACCCGCCGCGAGCGCGGTCAACGCGGCCTGGCCGAGCAGCTGCCTGCGATCGGGGTTAAACGTGTCGACGTGCGCTCGCGTCCTCATTGCAGATCTCCCTTGCTGTGTTCGATTGACGGATATCGAGAGCCGCCGTCGGTCCGTCGCACGAAGATGCTGACGGAGGCACCGGCGCCTGCCGAATTCAAAATTGTCAGGCCTCGTTGACCATCGCCGGTCCAGTTGGGACGAGGGACCGTATTCGCGAGCGACGCAATGCAGACGGCGCGCGGCAGCGAGTCGCCAAGCGCACGGCGTAGAGAACGCGCGATTGCTTCAGGACGGCGGCGACTGACCGGCTTGCTCGCGCGCGATGTAGTCAGCATACCAGTCGGCCCAATTCTCGTCGTGACCGCCGGAACGCTCCTCGTGCTCTCCATGGGCTATCGCCGCGCGACGCAGGGCCGCCGCCATGTCGGCTTTCGAGGCAAATGCCACGTCACTGCCTTCCACGCGCCCGGGGAGTCGCGTCGTGACCTCCTGCAACAGCCAGCCATTGCCGTCAGGATCTCTGAAAGAGGCGAACGAACTGTAGCTGCCGCGCTTCGGATCGAGCCCTGTGATCCGGACGCTGCCGAACAAGTACGGCTCATCTGGGCCGGCGTGGACATCGCCGCCGCCATGGAAGGCCTCGCTGACCGAAATGCCGCGCTCGATCAGCTCCTTCCTTGCAGCGTCGAGATCGGAGACGGTCAGATAAAGACCGTACGTCGAGCCCGGCGAGGCTGATGTGACGTTCCGGCCGAAGATCACCGAGCAGTGGGAGCCCGGCGGGGTGAACTGCACCACACGCCATCTATCGCCAGAGGCGAAATCAGCGTCCAGTCGCCAGCCGAGACGCGCGTAGAATGCCTTGGAGCGGTCCACGTCGGACACCGGAATCACGACGACTTCGAGATTCAGGCTAACGCGACGTGAAGTCGATATCCTGATCCCTGTTTCGCGATCAATCCCGCGTTTAGCCACAGAGCCGATGGCGCACATGATATCCTCCCCATAGGTTGGACCTAACACCTGGTCATCCTGGGCGCGTTGCACGGATTTGGCTCGTTATACGTTGCAAGATTTTGTTATGCCGGCGGCGGTATCGAACATTTTCGCGCCGGCCACGACATTGCATGCAGCGCGACATCATGACGACGGTGGCACACTCCCTGCCTGCCCGCTTCCCACTTCCCATTGCTGCGAGCCTCTCCAGACCATCGCTGAGATCGCAACGTCCTTTCGGTGCTCTCATTCGATGACGTCTGACGACGACTTCGTCACATTGATGCTCGCAGCTCCTAACACCTTCTAACACGCCAAGCCGCATGCCGCCCGCCATGGTAGACGGGCTTCAGCGCTGATATGGCGGAACATGTCTCTTCTCGATGACGTAATCGATGCCAGTGGCGGTTTGGCGCACTGGAATGGTCTGAGCCGGTTCACGCTCCACCTTTCCATCGGCGGGACGCTGTTCGATGGCGTCGGGCGAGCCAACGCTTTCAAGGATGTGACAGCCGAAGGCTCGACCCGGAGCCAATCGATCCGCTTCACCGGGATCTCCGGCGGGACACATTCAGGCTCGTTTCAATCCGATGCAATCACGATTGAGACCTGGGATGGCAAGCTGCTGCGCTTCTGGCGCAATCCCAGCCTTGCGTTCCCGCATTCCAGCTCGGCGGTCCTTTCAGACGAGCTGCACCTCGTCTTCTTTTGCGGTGTTGCGATCTGGACTCATCTGAGTAGCCCCTTTCTTCTGGCCCGACCTGACGTTGACTCCGAGGAGCTTCCCTCGACGAAGGATTCGTGGCGCCGGCTGCGGGCGCGTTTCCCTTCCGACCTGATCACGCTTGCGCCGGAGCAGGTATTCCATTTCGATCCACATGGGCTGCAACGACGGACAGATCACGACCTCTTCGGGATGAATGTCGTACATTGTTCGTGGGCGCATGAGAGCTTCGGGGGCGTGGTTGTGCCGACGCTTCGCCGCGCACGTCGGCTTGATCGCGACGGCACCGTCGTGGCCAAGCCTGTGCTGATGGACATCGAGATCTTCGACGCCTTGTTTGAGTAGGAACGAGCACCGTAATCGATCCGCTATCAACGCCTAACATTACCTAACACGCCAAAAGATCAATCCGGCTGTAGATTCTAAAGCAATCGACGATTGACGTGACCCGCATTAGCAAGCTCCGAGCCGCAGGCGCACGACCGCGATACGACGCGCCATAGTAGCGATCAAAACATGGAGATTCGCCATGAACGTCTTGATGGTCATTACCTCTCACGACGAACTCGGCAACACCGGACGCAAGACCGGCTTCTGGCTCGAAGAGCTTGCCGCGCCCTACTACGTTTTCAAGGACGCCGGTGCGGCGATCACTCTCGCATCCCCCAAGGGCGGTCGGCCGCCGCTTGACCCCAAGAGCAACGAAGCAGAGTTCCGCACGGAACTCACGATCCGCTTTGAGAATGACTCAACTGCGGAGACTCAGCTTGGCACGACCGTCCGCCTCGATCGTGTCAGGCAGGAGGACTACGATACGGTGTTCTATCCGGGTGGGCACGGCCCAATGTGGGATCTCGCCGACGATCCGAACTCGATCAAGCTGATCGAGTCCTTCATCGCGGCCGGCAAGACCATAGCTGTCGTATGTCATTCCACCGGCGCGTTGCGCCACGTCAAGGCACCCGACGGGACGCTGCTCGTTCGAGGCAAGAAAGTGACCGGCTTCACCAACGGCGAAGAGGATGAAGTCGGGCTCACGAAGGTTGTCCCCTTCCTGGTCGAGGGCGAAATGCTGAAGCTCGGCGCGACCTTCTCCAAGACCGCGAACTGGACGCCTCACGTCGTTCGTGACGGTCTTCTGATCACCGGCCAGAACCCGCACTCGTCCGGTCCTGCCGCCGAAATGCTGCTGGCCGCAGTCGGCCAGACCGTCAAGTCGGCGGCAGCTTAGCCACTTTTCTCGATGAAGCGGCGTGAGCGCCTCTTCACGCAGCAGGATCTCAAGTTCCGCCGATTCCATCACCGATCACCGCCCGGAGAACGGCGCTCAAGCGTGGTAATTGGGCCGGCACGGCCCACACCATACCCAAGGGAGAGGACGCGATCATGGACCTGCTTTCTCACGGCACGGCCATTGCTGGGATCGAAATGAAGCTCGAGGTCGTCGTTCTCCCGACGTCGGATGTCGAGCGCGCCAAGCAGTTCTATACGACACTGGGTTGGCGGCTCGATATCGACTACGACGGTTCCGACGGCTATCGCGTGATCCAGTTCACCCCGCCGGGTTCGGGATGCTCAGTCATATTCGGCAGAAGCCTCACCACCGCGCTCCCCGGCTCGGTGAAAGGCCTTCACCTCGTCGTGTCCGACATCCAAGCCGCGAGCCACGATCTGCGCCGCCGCGGCATCGCCGTCGGCGCGCCGTTCCACGACCCGGGCGGCATATTCCATCACGCCAGCACGACAAAGCTTGAGATCGGTCCCAATCCTCAGCGGAAGAGCTACGCCTCCTACGCGTCGTTCAGCGATCCTGACGGCAATGAATGGATATTGCAGGAAATCACGACGCGACTGACGGGACATATCGAAGAGAGCGACAAGAGCTTTACGCCCGAGCTCACGGCGCTGGTGCGACCTGCGGAAGCTGCCGCAAGCACCATTGACGGTATCGATGTTCGGCCAATGGAATGACCCCCATGGAACGCATGAACAATCCCGCCGGCGTCACGCTTACAGCCACAGTGTCGCGCCCCCTTCTGCAGGCTTCAGCGCAAGATCTGCGATCGAGCCGCCGCTCGATCAGCTATCGCACTGTTGAGGTGCAAAGCATCGACGTCTTCTATCGTGAAGCTGGCCCGCACGAAGCGCCGGCTGTCCTCCTGCTGCACGGCTTTCCCTCCTCGTCGCGAATGTGGGAGCCGCTGTTGCCACTGCTTGCCGACCGCTATCACCTGATCGCCCCCGACTATCCTGGCTTCGGAAACAGCAGCGCGCCTTCCCCCGCCGATTTCACTTACACCTTTGACAACATCGCCGGTGTGATCAGCGAACTCGTGGCCGTGCTCCGGCTCAGCCGCTACGTCCTGCTGATGCAGGACTATGGCGGTCCAGTCGGCTTCCGCCTGGCGTTAGCCGATCCGGAACGAGTTCGCGCCGTGATCATCCAGAACGCAGCCTCGCATGAGCAGGCGTTGAGCCCGCTATGGGAGGCCCGTCGCAAATACTGGACTGATCGCGCGAATGAGCTCGAGGCGCTCAAAGCGAACTTCACGTCGCTCGAAGCGACCCGGCAGCGTCACCTCGGCTCGAGCCCACATCCGGAGCGCTATGATCCCGATGCCTGGGTCAATGAATACGCCTTCCTCACGCGGCCCGGCCAGGCCGAAATTCAGACGACGCTGTTCCTGGACTACCGGACCAACGTCGTTTCCTACCCGAAATGGCAGGAGTGGCTGCGCAAAAGGCAACCGCCCATGCTGGTCATTTGGGGCAAATACGATCCCTCCTTCACGGTCGCCGGTGCGGCGGCCTATCAAGGCGATGTCCCGACAGCGGAGGTTCATATCCTCGAAGCCGGGCACTTCGCTCTGGATGAAGCCACCGACGATGTCGCTTTTCTCGTCCGGGAGTTTCTTGCGCGGCTCGACTGGCACGAGAGCTGAAGACAAACGTCGCATTGCCGCCTCCCGTAAACGCGGGGACCACGACAGGAGCCAATCATGCCACAGTTTGTCGACCACGAACGCCGTCGCTTCTTCACCGGGGTCGCGATCACGCTCGCCGCGGCCCGGCTCGCGCCAAGCACAGCCGAGGCCAAGTCCGCGACCCCGGCTACCACAGTCACGGTCGGAGGCACGACCTCGTTCCCGTCACTGAAGCAGATCGATGCCGGCCTCCTGAACGTCGGCTATGCCGAAGCAGGTCCGGTCGACGGTCCGTCCGTGGTCCTGCTGCACGGCTGGCCGTATGACATCCACAGCTTCGTCGATGTCGCGCCACTGCTAGCCTCAGCAGGCTATCGCGTGATCGTCCCCTATTTGCGCGGCTATGGAACCACACGGTTCCTTTCCGATTCGACGATGCGAAACGGACAGCCATCGGCGATCGCCGCCGACATCATCGCGCTCATGGACGCGCTCAGAATCGACAAAGCCACGATCGCAGGTTTCGACTGGGGCGCGCGGACTGCCAACATTATTGCGGCGCTTTGGCCGGAACGCTGCAAGGCAATGGTCTCCGTCAGCGGCTATCTCATCGGCGGCCAGCAGAATGGCAAGATGCCCCTGCCGCCGGAGGCGGAGCTTCAATGGTGGTATCAGTTCTATTTCGCGACCGAGCGCGGCCGCGCCGGATATGACAAGTATCGGCGCGAGTTTTCGAGATTGATCTGGCGGCTCGCGTCACCGCAGTGGCACTTCGACGAGGTTACATTCGAACGCAGTGCCAAGGCATTCGACAATCCGGATCACGTCTCGATCGTTATCCATAACTACCGCTGGCGGCTCGGCCTCGCCGAAGGCGAAACGACGTATGATGGCTATGAAGCACAGCTTTCGCGAGCGCCCGTTATTGGCGTGCCGACCATCACCATGGAAGGCGACGCCAACGGCGCTCCCCACCCGGATCCCTCGACCTATGCCAAGATGTTCTCCGGCAAATATTCGCACCGCACGATCACGGGGGGCGTTGGCCACAACCTGCCCCAAGAGGCACCCAAGGCATTTGCGGCCGCCATCATGGACGTCGCCGGAAATGTCTGATTTGAGACAGCCGTCGATATCGAGTTCGGCGCGACGGCTCCCCCTGGATGGAAGGAAAGCCTCTTGGCAGGTCGCATAGGTCGCGCCAAGCGCTTCGATCGATGAAAAGCGCTACTTCAATGCAAAGGGAGCAACGCCCTGATCTTGGGCCTTACGTTGTGGATATTGTTGTCCTCATCGCCGACAATGCCTCAACGATGTCTTGCGTGGTTACGATCGCGCTCGCGTAATTCGGCATGTTGATTTCCAGTGCAGCGCGCATCATGTCGTCGGAGTAATCGGCAACCGCGTCACTGACGACCGTTACGTCGTATCCGAGCTCCGCGGCAAAGCGCACAGTCGCCTCTATGCAGGTGTGCGCGATCAGCCCTATGACGATCAGCCGTTGGATGCCATGTCGCGTGAGTTGCAGGTCGAGATCCGTATTGCTGAAGCCGCTCGAACACCAGTGCTCGCTTGCGACAATTTCTCCATGCGCCGGGACGAACTCGGCACGAAACTCCCCACCCCAGCTGCCGAATTCGAAGCTCCTGTTTTTCCAGGCTCTCCTTTGAATCGGGGCGACGAATTTCCAGGAGGCATAATCGCCCGGCCGGTACCGGTGATGCATCGCATAGAAGACCCGAATGCCGGCGTCGCGAGCTGATTGGAGCACCTGGACCATGTGGGGAACGCAATTGTTCGCTTCGGCCACGGCCTTGATCCGAGGCCAAATCTTGCCGCCCTCGGAGATGAAATCGTTATAGGGATCGACCACCAGCAGAGCGGTGATCTCCTTCTCGTAGAATAGTTTCGTCATGACGCTCTGCCTTCGGCGGCCGGTGGGATGCGCTATCGGATGTTCAGCAACGCTGCGCGCTCGATGCTCGCGGCAAACAGCGGCGTCTCGCTCTGGTTATGAGCAATTGAGAACGGCTGGCGCTGAGCTCGGAAGAGTTCGAGCGGAATGCCCTGCCTTCCAATAAACGTCACGAGCTCGTCAGTGGCGTGCGTCTCGACTCTGTTGGTGAGCTCGCATTTTCCAGGCGCAATTTCCTTGACGCTCAATTCCCAGGTCACGCGAATGGTGGTCCGGCCGTTCGGCGTAAAGACGTCAGACGTCGATTCGAGGATCAGATGATCTTTTCGCCCGAGCGTCTCCACGTAATGTTGCACCATGAGGCTGCCACCGATGATCTCGACATTGATAGACATGCGCTTGCCATCCGGAGTCGTCGTAAATCCTGCAGCGACATGCGCCGGAGAACAGCCCTGATACTCGCGCTCGGACAGATTGAAACACCACTGCGGAATGTCGACGCGTTCAATGGGTGCATTGATGATGGCCTTGAAGCTGGAATCCACGATCTGATTGTCGTTCATCTCTTGATCTCTGGTTGTGTTGCAATTCACCGGCATGTTCACGCCAGCGGCTGTGGGATCCACACGGGCAGATCCTCGCTGCGCGTTGGGCATCGGATCGCTTCGTTCTTCGCACCTTGCTACGCGCCGACGGCGCTGGCTTGTTATGCGTTGTTATGTGCTGTTAGGTTTTGCGAGGTGACCGAACATGCGCGCATTGCCGGGACGGGCAAAGCCGGTCTCGGCGTGGGGCGATGGACTCCAGAAGGACGTGCTTCCATTCATTCGGCCTGGTACGCGCGTCCGTTCGAGATCCGCGGTCAAGCCGCACGCGACCTGGCCGCCGATTCCAGCCGCGCTACATTGGATTTCCGCTCCCTCCCTCCAAGCCGAAACTGGTCTGGGATAACGACTATGCCTCGTGGTCGGCGAGCAACACGATGAGGTCGATCGCCAGCGCCGCCATCAAAGCGCCTCCACCAATTTCGAACAGAACCAGATAGTCATTTCCGGTCTGCGCGAACATCCAGGAGAACCCGTAGGCCGCGGCCGCCTGGAACAGCGCAAAGCCTGTGGTGGCGTGCCCCCACAGTGTGCGCTGCTGGATGAGCGAGTGCGGGACGAGTTCATGGACCCGTCCGATCACCAGCGGCACGATACCGGGTGTGAAGCCGCCGACCACTACGCTCGACACGATCAGTGACAGCGGCGCCGTGCTGACAGTTGGCAGCAGAACGGCGACGCCCTCGATCAGGAACGCCGCGCGTAGGGCCGGACGGAAGCCGAAGCGGTCCCCAAGCTGACCAGTCACGAGCGGGCCGATGACCGCTCCGAGACCATACAGGACCCAGTAGCGGGAACCCGCAGCGATGCCCTGACCGAGACCGCGCGCCACGAAATCGACGACGAAAACCATGTGGGGCACCAAAGCTATCGCGTTGAGTCCATATTGGAAAAGCAGCGCACGGGCGGCGGACGAGGAGTGATGGTGCTTTGCCTGATGCAACGGCGCGGCAGACAGGCCGGTCTCGACAGGCCAGCTCCTCCAGCTCGCGACAGTGAGAAGCGCCGAAAGCATGCCAAGACCGTACCAGCTCTGTCGCAAGCCCTGTTGCAGCAGCAGCGGCACGAGCGTTCCGGACGCGGCGACCCCCAGGCCGACACCGGCGAAAATCACCCCGCCGACGAGGCCGCGCCGTGCCGTCGCGACGTACGGCAGAATGACCGAAGCGGCCAGTACCATGATTGTTCCACCGGCGAGGCCGGACAGGAAGCGCCAACCGAAGAACCACATCAGCGACAGCGGCGTCGCGCTCGCAACGAATGAGAGCGTTGCGAGCAGCATCATCGCACGCAGCGTTCTGACAGCTCCGGCAATGGTTGCGAAAGCTCGGGCCATGAGCGCGCCAGCGAGATAACCCGCCAGGTTGGCCGCGCCGAGATAGACGACATCGGAAGCGCTGAACCATTTCGCTGCAATTAGTGCCGGGATGAGCGGGGTGTAGGAAAATCGCGCGAGCCCAAGCCCGACAAAGGAGGCAACCAATCCTGCCACGGCGTATCGCCATGTCGATTTCGGGTCTGATCCCGGCGGAGGGTGCACCCGGTCCTTGATGTGTCGCTTTGTATTTGCATTGGTCATGTCATCCTCCTGCGGGGGTCGACGGAGCGGCTATGCCGTCCGCCGCGCGCCGTCGCCGGAACTCCAGCACCGGCAGGCCGCCCCAGCCCCAATTGTCGGTGTCGACCTCCTCGATCACCACGAAAGTGGAATCGAGCGGCTTGCCGAGCACGTCGCGCAGGAGTTCGCTTGAACCCTTGATCAAGGCTGCCTTCTCGTCCGCGGTCAGCGCCGAGCCTGCCGGCGTCGTTCCCTCACGGGTGAGTTGAATGGTGACAAACGGCATGGTCGTGCTCCCTTCAGTGGCCCGCGCTCTGGCCACCGTCGACGTGAAGAATCTCGCCGGTCACGAAGGCGGCACCTTCGAGATAGAGCACAGCATCGACGATGTCGGACATCTCACCCATGTGGCCGACCGGGTGCATCGCGCCTAGCTGCGCATGTGTCGCGACCGGGTGCATCGGTGACTTGATGATGCCGGGCGATACGGCATTCACGCGGATGCCACGCTTGGCATATTCGATCGCAAGCGATCTGGTCGCGGCATTCAGCCCGCCCTTGCTCAACGAAGCCAGCACCGAGGGAACGTTGGAGTTGGCCTGGTCGACGAGCGTGGTCGTGATCTGGACGACGTGGCCGGATCCTTGCTTCTCCATTTCGGCGATGCCGAGCTGGGTGATGTTGAAGAACCCGGCCACGTTCGTGCCCATCACCGCCGCATAATCCTCGGCGGTGTATTGCGTGAACGGCTTGGCGACGAAGATGCCGGCATTGTTGACCAAGGTGTCGACACGGCCGAAACGGTCGACGGCGCGCTGCACGACACGCTCGGCGGTGTCGCGATCGGCGATGTCGCCGGCGACTGCAAGGACGTCATCGTCCCCGGAGGGCTTGATGGAACGCGCCGTTGCGACGACGCGATAGTTGCGATCGCGAAAACCCTTGACCAGGGCGGCACCGATCCCCTGCGACGCCCCGGTGATGATCGCGACCTTCTGCTCGATACCCATGACAGGCTCCCGTTGTTGGTTTGAAAGCTCGGCCAGCACTGACCGGCTTGGTTCTGTCAGGTACGCTTCGGCGGCTTGGATGCGAATATCCGCGGTGCGGCAGACACTCTTTCGCGCAGCGAACGAATACGGGACCACCGTCCGCCGGCAGTTGTCGAAGTAGAGGCGAACGCCTAGCCTGTCGCGGGACTGTGACAGGGCGACAAGGATTTCATGGATCGTCTGGATGCGATGAAGGTATTCGTCCTTGCAGTGGACGAAGGAAGCTTAGCTGCCGCAGGGCGAAAACTCGGCCGCTCGCCGGCGGCCGTCAGTCGCGCAATCGCCTTCCTGGAGCAGCGGCTCGGCGCCGAGTTGCTGCATCGGACCACACGGTCGATCAAGCTGAGCGTGGAGGGCGAGCGCTATGTCGAGGTCTGCCGCCGCGTGCTGGCCGAGTTGGAGGAGGCCGAGGATATCGCGGCCGGACCACGCAGCACGCCACGTGGTCTTCTCACGATCACTGCGCCCGTGGTATCGGGCGAAATGGCTTTGCGGCCTATCCTCGATGCCTTTCTCGACGCGTATCCGGCCGTGTCAGCCAAGCTCCTGCTGTTCGACCGCGCCGTCAATCTGATCGAGGAGCGCATCGATGTCGCTCTCCGCATCGGTCCGCTGGCTGACTCGGCAATGGTGGCGATACGGCTCGGTGAGGTCAGCCGCGTCGTCGTGGCAGCCCCGCGCTACCTGAAGCAGCATCCGCGCATCACCGAGCCCCGCGATCTTTCCAAGCACCAGATCGTGGCGATGGCGCATCTGCCGAATTCCTGGACCTTCGCGCCTTATCCGGGATCCTCAGCGCCACGCATCGTCCGTTTCAATCCCCGCCTCATCGTCAATAGCACCTATGCAGCAGTGGCCTCCGCCGTCGCAGGGCGCGGCCTGGCCCGAATGTATTCGTACCAGGTGGCCGAACGGGTCGCACGCGGCGATCTTGAAGTTGTGCTTGGGGATGATGAGGACCCGGAAATGCCGGTCCATCTGATCTGCCCGCAGGGCAGGCTTCCGGTACTCAAGGTACGCGCCTTCACCGACTTCGCGGTGCCGCGCCTGAAGAAAGAGTTCGCCGGTTTGAAGAGGAGCATCAGGCGCGCTGTCCACCACGGCAGCTAGGCTGCCGCATGTCCTTTAACCGACCCTCGGGCCGGACGTATCTCGCTCATCCCCACGTACTTGAAGGCTAGATCCTCACGGCGCGAGCTTGGGGAACTCTTCCTCGAGGCCCCTACGCCCAGAGCCGAGCCCAGGTTCTGGTCGGAGTAGTTCCCGATGGGTGGGCTTTCCCCCAAGCGGTTCCATTGGCCGACTCCTGTTTGATGAAATCGAAATCACCTGTCACATCAACGCATTGCAATGGTTGCATTGCAGCTCCCCGGACATGACCGCCTTGCCGACATTCTAGACATCCACAATCGGCTCAAATTTGCGAAGCTGTGTCTGTACGCCGAATGGCCGGAGGTGACAGTGCCGATCGACTTTACCCTGACCAACTATCAGCGACGGCTGCAGCGAATTGCACGCGAGTTCGCCAATGAGATCCTGGCCCCGCTGATCCGCGCCGCCGATGAAGACCCCGATCCGCAAAAGGCGTTTCAAGCCATCAAGGCAGCTTATGTCGAGAGCTACAAGCTTGGCTTCGCGACGGGTTTCATCCCGAAGGCGTATGGGGGTGGCGGCATATCGAATACCGATCTGCAGATCGTCGTCGAAGAGATCTGCGCGGTCGATCCCGGCTTTGCCACGGTTCTACTGGTCAACGGCCTCGCTCTGATGCCGATCGTCTGGTTCGGCTCCGAAGCGCAGAAGCAGAAGTGGCTGGTGCCCGCGGCCAGCGATCCGCGCGGCGAATATCTTGCCGGCTGGACGGTGAGTGAGCGCCCGGGGGCACCGGGAGGGACCGCGAATTTCGATGGACCGGCGCCATATCCAGCAGGCATCGGCCTCACGGCCAAATATGACAAGGCGAATGGCGAATATGTTCTGAACGGCCGCAAATTCTGGCCAGCCAACGCCGGCGGCTGGGACCTTCAGGGTGCGGACGTCAACGTCTGCATCGTCAGGACCGACCCGAAGGCAGGCGGCTCACGTGGGCTGAGCGCGGCCATCGTGCCGCGGGGAACGGCCGGCGTCACCTATGAGGAGCCGATCTCAAAGCTAGGACATCGCCTGTGCCAGAACAATTCGATGATCTTCTCCAACTGCCGCGTTCCCGAGGAAAACATCTTCGCGATCGGCAACGGCGATCTCGTCGTCAACAAGGCATTCACCTGGTCCGGACCGGTCGCGGCGATCGCCTCGGTCGGAGTCGCGCGATCCGCCTATGAATACGCGCTTTCATGGGCCAAGACGTACACCGGCGGCGGCGAGCAACCGATCATCTCCCACCAGATCGTGGCTTATACTCTGGCGGAGGTGGCCATGAAGGTCGAAGCCGGCCGGGCGTTCGCCTGGAAAGCCGCTCATTATCTCGACCTGCACAACGCGGATGGACACGCCATCGGGCCGATGGCGAAGGTGTTCTGCAGCGAGATGCTGTTTGCCGCGGTGTACCAGGCGATGAAAGTCGTAGGCGTGAATTCGCTGGATCGATCACTCCCATTGGAGCGCTACCTTCGCGAAGCTTCGGTGTTTCCGCTCTATGACGCAGGAAACATCGGGATGCAGATGCGTAAGATCTGCGCCGTCATGGCAGATCCCGACTTCGATCCGCGCGCCATCGCCGCTTCGGCTCCGACTCCATTCGGCAAGAGGGCACCACCGGCCGAATCTCAGGCCTTTGGCAAGAACCTGAAGCGACAGATCTGACCGCCTCTTTGCATGCACTCCTGGTGGTCTATCGGTGCCCCCATCAGTCCGGAGAGAAATCCCAGATCGAACTGGCAGACTTCCTGATAGTCCTTTGAGAGATCATGAAAGACACAGTTGCGGCACTCGATGCGCGGCAGTTTTTCGCCTGCGCCCGGTGAGGTGACCTGCGCGGCGAAGCCAGCCTCATTCATGATCTTCACGATCTCGACCACGCGCTCCACGCGGGTCTTCCCTACGAGGCGCGGAATTGCCTGGGCCGACATATCGACCCCAAGCTCGTACATGTAGGCCCCGAACCTGGAGGCTCCGATCGTCTTGCGCAGGCTTTCGAGCATCACCCGCGAGAACCAGGAATAACGCTTGGGAAACAGATCGATGCCGCTATCGGTCAAGGTGTAGAGAAAGCGGGGACGGCCGCCACTCCGCGAGGAGGTGTGCTGCACGAATCCGGAGCGCTCGAGTCCGGTGAGGTGCTGTTTCACTGCACTCCGCGTGATGTCGAGAGAAGCGGCGAGCTCATCCACGGTCAGCCCCGATTTGGCTTCGAGGAGTTTCGAGAGCAGCTTCTGCTGAGTATCGCCGACGATCACTCCAGGTCTCCAAAGGAGCAGGCTCTCGCGCCTGATTGGCGCACAACCGCCGAATCCTATTCAAGACCAGAAAAAGGGGTTGCGCAAGTTTTAGATACTTTATACAGTTCAAACTGTCTAAAGTGGGACGGTGCCTCGGCCCCCGTCCAACGCATTTGCTTCGTCAGAGGTCATCGCAGATGCCAGGCACCGTTAGCGGGGACAACGCCATCGCATTCGGGCCGTTTCGCCTGTTTCCGCAGGCCCGTCTTCTGGAGAAGGACGGCGTCCCCCTGCACATTGGGGGGCGCGCGCTCGACATCCTCGTCTTCCTTGCCGGGCGGCGCGGTGAAGTCGTCGGCAAGAGGGAGATCGTCGAGCATATCTGGGCCGACGTGAACGTGGACGAAGGAAGCCTCCGCTTCCACATCACGGCTTTGCGCAAGGCACTTGGAGATACCGGCAAGTCAGCCCGCTTCGTCGTCAACGTCGCCGGACGTGGCTACTGCTTTGTCGCCTCGGTCACCGAGCTTGCGACTTGCGTCGCCGCCCCTCACGCTGAACCCTCCGCGCGCCACTCCTTGCCGGCAAAGCTCCCAAAGATCATCGGCCGCGAGCAAGTCATTCAGAAGATTGCGACCGCGATTTCAACTCGCCGTTTCATCAGCGTGGTCGGTCCGGGCGGCATTGGCAAAACGGCTGTTGCCGTGGCTGTCGGCCATCGCTGGCTCGCAGAGTTCGAAGGGGACGCCTTCTTCATCGATTTTGGATCGCTGCAAGATCCCAGTCTCGCCGCGACAACCATAGCCTCCGCGGTTGGACTCGCGAGCAGCGCCGAAGATCCGGTTCACGATCTGCTGACGATGCTCCGAGCCCGCCCCGCGCTCTTGATCCTCGACAATTGCGAGCATGTGCTGGAAACGCTTGCGCCGCTCGCCGAGCGCATCGTTCATGAGGCACCGGACATTCGTCTTCTCGCGACCAGTCGCGAATCGTTCCGCTCCGCCGAGGAGTGGGTATTTCGACTGTTTCCACTCGATTGCCCACCGCAGCGCGACGGCTTGGATACGGCCTCCATTCTCGCCTACCCCGCGGTCCAGCTGTTCGTCGAACGCGTTGCACAGAGCTGCGGACAGTTTCAACTCACCGACCGGGATGCACCTCTTGTCGCCGAAATCTGCCGCAGACTCGATGGCATCGCGCTCGCCCTCGAACTGGCAGCCAGCCGCGTCGACGTCTACGGCATCGCCGGCACCGCGTCGCTGCTCGACAGCCGCTTTTCCCTGCAATGGAGAGGCCGTCGTACGGCAGTTCCCCGACATCAAACGCTCGGAGCGGCGCTCGACTGGAGCTACGATCTCCTGCCAGAGACCGAGCGGGCCACCTTGCGACGGCTGTCGGTCTTCGCCGGATCGTTCACGCCTGAGGCGGCGATCGCGGTTGCGTCCGGAGACGGCATCGACGCCTCGGAGACGATTGAGGCAATCGACAATCTGCTCACAAAGTCACTCATCGCGCCGTCAGCGACCGCCCCGCCGCGCTACCGGCTGCTGAACACCACGCGCACTTACGCGCTCAAGAAGCTCAATGACTCCGGTGAAGCTGGCCAACGCGCTCGTCACCATGCGGCGTATTTCCGCGATCTGTTCGAACGGGCAAATACGGACACGTCAACGCGGTCGACTGACTGGACGAGCATCCATGCCGGAGAGCTGGATAATCTACGCGCGGCCTTGGACTGGGCCTTCTTGCCCGACGGCGACATGCCCTTGGGTATCTCGCTCACTGCGGCTGCCGTGACACTTTGGAAGCGGCTGTCTCTGTTCGCCGAGTGCCGTGAGCGCACCACCACGGCGCTGGCTGCCCTCGGAGACAGCGCCGATGACGACCCCATCCGCAGACGACTCTTGGCGGCGCTCGGCTGGGCGTTGATGTTCGACGAGAGTGGCCCCCCAGAGGCCCATCCGGTTCTCGCCGGCGCGCTCGAACTGGCTGACCGACTTGATCGCAGGATCTTCAATTTGCGCGCGATCTGGGGATTATGCTTCGATCAGTTCAACAATCGAGAGTTCGACGGAGCGCGGGACTTGGCCGGTCATTTTGCCGATGCTGCGGCGAGCCCGTTCGACAAGACCGACCCATTTCTGGCGGACCGGATCATGGCCGTCGCGCGGTTCTATCTCGGAAACTAGGCGGGCGACCGAACATCGAGCGAGTTCGTCCTGGCGCGGCTCGCCCGCGCCGATGTCTCCCAGTCGCTGGACATCAGCAGCCACGAAGCCGCCTGGGCGATCAGGACGCTGCGCGCCGACACCCTGCCCTTGTTCGCCGAGACGGACCGGCGCGAGCAGCGGATCCAGCCCGAGATCACGGAGCGCCCCGTCGAACTTGCCCCCCATGACCTCCGGCAGCGAAGTGGTCGAAGACTATCGCGCCTGAGGCCTGACGTTGCGTGCCCATCCCCACCTTCCTGCGTGAGCAGCTCAACGCGCGCAACATCGCGCCCTGCCATGCCCTCAAACAGCCAGACACGGCTTCCGCATCACGGTCACCGGCCTCTTCCGCCAGAAACCCGGCTCGGCCAAGGGCGTCATGTTCATCACCCAGGAAGACGGACCGACATCGCCAACCTGATCATCTGGCTATCCCTCTTCGACAAGCAGCGCCGCATCATCCTCGGCGTCCAGATGATCACCTGCCGCGGCAAGGTCCAGCGCGCCTGTGGCGTCATCCACCTCATCGCTGAGCACCCGATCGGCGAGACCGAGCTTCTCAACAGCGTCGGCGGCCACAACGAGACCTTCACCCTGCCGGCAGGCCACCGCGACGAAGCGCGCCATCCCGGCGGCCCCGACCCGCGCGGAGCCGTCCCGGTCAAGAAGGTCCGGAACCTCTACGTCCTCGATCCTGCACGTCGACACGCTGAATGTGAAAGCAAGGAATTGCCGCTGATCGAGCACCCAACGACGCCAATCCGACCGTTGCTCAGTCCCCACCTGCCAATTCGCAATCGGCAAACAATTGAGCCAAAGCAAAGCGCAGACAGAGAAGGCACCCACACGAGGGTCAGCATAGCGGCCGCCGCGGGACCCGGGACCGAGTGCAGTCGCGAGACCGGTTAACAAGACACCCGCGTTCGGGGCGGCAATAGCGGTGCCGCGAAGCGGCAGCCCCGAACGCGAGTGCCTCCGGCGAGCGACACCTTACACCGCTTGATAGTGCAACAGACAGTGTTTGTTTTGCGCACGACGTTGTTTAGCGCCTCAACAGCCTGAGCGTCTCGTTTGGTGGCCCCCTCCAACAGTTTCGCGCGCGACTTATCCCATTTTACGGCCAGCATACGATCAGCTGACGCATCGGATTCCAGACGTTGGACAGATACGATCGCGTCCACCGCGATGTTGTGGTCGTACAGTTTCGGATCAAGCTCCTTCTGCTCCCTTGTTCGTGAGCAGGCGCCCCCGATGCTCAAGCGCCACTCGACCTGGACTTCGAGGATTACGAGCCCGAAACCGCGTCAGAGCCTGGGGAAAGAATGGGCCAAGGTTTGCCCGACGCCAGGTCGGGGTGCCGAGGCTCATCTTCTGGCGCGCCGAATTCGTCCCGAAGGCGATCGATTTCGCGAAGTACGCGAGCCGCCGCGTCAGCCTGACCGCCATCCGTCGTGAGAGCCAATAGTTTTCGCCGAAGCTCTGTGGCCGCGACTGGTAACATCTCAAACGCGCCGCGCTCTGGATCGGAGGGTATATGCTCCGTCACCGCCCTTTGTATGGTCCGCAAGGTGATGAACCGTTGACCGCGCTGGTTTTCCAGCTGAACAAGTTGGATGAGCCCATCGGGATCGCTGCCCTCGGCGATGGCTCTTGCCAATAGGGTCAACTTCGGCGTTTCCCCGTCTTTCAACACGCTATAGGCGTATGTCCGTAACTCAGAGTGTCTATTCAGTAGCTCGGCAAGGTGCTCTGAGCTTTGCCAGCCGTCGCGCATTTCAATCTTGTTTTCCAGTACCAGATCGAGATAGCGCCGGGCTGAGGTCAGTGTACCGCGAAGACGTATGGCCTCACGCCATACCTGGCTGTCGAGGAACGCCGCGTCATTATCGGCCAGATCGAAAAGTGCGCCCTCGATCGCGGAGGACTCGACGTGCTCCGTCACGCGGAGCATTTCCTCAAGAAAATGTGGGCCGCGGAAACGCTCTGGTAAATCGGCGATTATCTCGGGCAGCTTTTCGGTATGGTCCGTAAACGGCAGGAGTGAGAGCCAGGCCTTGAGCTGCCATCCTTCATCCAATATCCACGGGTACTTTTTCGCGTCCTCAAAGACATCTTTGATTCCGACTTTTACGACGTCCAACGGGACCGCTCCACCAGAGAGGATAAGATTCCTCACAATCACTGCTCGCGCCTGTTGTGGCGCAATTTCCAAGAGAGTTTCAATTACGTCGGACCGATCACCGTGAGGCAATCTGACCCCGTGAATCGCAAGTTTTACAGCATGCTGCTTTTGCAATTCGGTTGCGCCTTCGGCGATGAGCGGGGTGATTGCCGCGAAGATCGCATCGGCTACTGGCGTGGAAGCGTTGCAGCTGCTCAATCGAGCTTTCCGCGCGTCCTCAACGCGGGAAAACTCTTTGCTATGGCCGGGAGCGCCTTCCAACTTCGGTTCGTGCAAGTCGGCCCACTGACTCTGGAGAACGTTGGCAGCCGTGTCGCCAAAATGTTCATCCGATAAATAGCTGACCATCAACGCGGTTGTTTCTGACGAGCGGATCGCCGCGAACGCACGTTGATAGCTCGGAAAGTGGTTCATTCTCGCCCCGTTCGCGGCTGGCCCTTGCCATTGTTCGGTTGCTGCCTCCTTTCGAAGGGTGCGATACTTCGTCAGCTCCACCTCCAGAAGTCGGTGAAGGATCGACAGCAATCCAACACTCGGGAACTGCGCGATCAGGTCTGCGATAGCGGCAAATTGCTCTCGTGTTGCCGTATCACCGCTGGCAACCAGGCGCTCGCCCCATTCGGCCGCCAATTTCGCGACCTCAGCGTGTGCATTATTCGGGAAGGGGCGCGCCCGTGCACCGTACTCTTGTTTGCGGGAGAGCAACTTCGACAACTCATGGATGGCATCGTTATTGGCTGAGGCAGCACGTTGTTGAACCGCGATGAGAACGCTGGCGCCGGGCGCGTGAGCGATAAGCTCGCGCAACCCGTAATAGCGGTTCGCTAAACCCTCGTCATATCTTCGAAGTGCCTTCAGTTCAGCGTTCAGCGCGAGTTTCGCGTCGATCAACTTACCAACGCTCGCAGGGCCAAGCACGGAGGCAGCGGCTTCGGCCCGAAAGTCATTTCTTTTCGGTGGCGCCAGTGCCATCTCGACAAGCGTATCGTCTTCGATGACGATACCGGACGCGGCTAAAATGTCGTCAGCGCCATAGAACAGCTCTCGGCCGTCCTTGAGGCGTCTCAGTAGCCCTTGGCCGACGGCCTCGCTGTAACGTCTACTGGCTTCGTGAATCAGCGCAGCCTGCGAGTCCTGCTGGCTTTTGATGTCAACAGTGGCGATCAGTTCAACAAGTTCCGCGACATGGTCTTCACCGTCGCTCGAATACAATGCGGCACGAAGCCTCTTATAGGCCGACAACTCTTTCTCGGCGCGCGCACGCGCCGATGAGAGACCATCCTGGACGGCTTTGTCGTCAATCTCTTCGAGATAGCCCTTTTGGTATAGAAGGTCGAAAGTCTCCTGGTTCACTGTGCTTAGAACGTCAGCGATATGGTGATCCGCGCGCCGCCAGGCCATTCCCTCAACAGCAGCAGCTTTCAGCGCGGGGTCTGCATCACTCTTTGCAATCTGGGCGGCAAGATCGAGTCCGTCCATGCTACTCCGGAAGGCGATCTCGGAAACGATCGTTTCGCGCTTCTTTGAGGGCAACGCGAGAATGTCCTTTGCCGCGTGAGGACCAAGAACAGACGGACGGAACCGCCGAGCCGCTCGGAGCGCTGGTAAGCTCCGCTGCTGATCGTCATGAGTGATGAGCGGCCACACCAGATCCCGAAACTCGGGCCTGCCGGACGTGATCATGAACCGCACGGCCCGATCGTACTTTTCTGGCCTATGCCACCGCCGAACGCGATCGCAAATCTCGGGCGACACTTGAGCCCATACCGCATCGGTCGAACGGTAGATCATTTCGGCAGCCAAATCGGGGTCTACGTCAAAAGCAGCAAGGATTGTCACTGCGCAGGCCTTCACTTGGCTGTCCTCACCGCGGGACATACGCTCGGTAGCAAACAAGATCGCCTCTTCCCAAGGCTTGGCATTTAGTATGTCGGCTTTGGGCCTTTGCAGCGCTTGCGTGTCCGTAGTGGCTGAAAGCATCGCGCTTTCGACTTCCTTGGAGGCATACCACTCCTGAAACTGCTGATGCTGAAAGCGATAGCTCGCAGGTTCGCCTGTCTTGATGAGCAGGTGATGTTTCACAAGGGCATCGAGCACGTCATTCGGTTGCGGCTTGATCGTAAGTTGGCCATCGCTGACGAGCACGTCATCCGTTCTTGAGACGGATCGGCGGGCGGTGCTTTCCGGGATCGAGGTGTTGGCAGCCCGCGTAGCTGTCACGGCCAGATCGCTCAAGAACGCCGTTTGAAGTCCATGTGTGACGGCGCACAGCGGCTCGGCGTGTTGGGGCTGTTTTTCGTGAGCCTCGACGAAGCGCCGCAGCACCTCTTCCTTAGTATTTGGGAACGGTTGCCCCTCTGGTAGGGAAAGCAGGGTCGTAAGGTAGAGAGCTATCGTGACGAGCTCTCGTACACCTGGCGTGCGCCATGCCTGATCCACAAGCCGCACGCCTTCCTGGCCCTTGAGCTCGCGAGCGATGTCAATCTGTTGCTGATCGTTAAGCTCGAGCACAGTTGAGAGCTGGCCTTCGAACGGGACCGTGGAACTCTCCGGACGTGTGGTAAGGACGAATGTCGCTGCCGGCAATTCGGCCCGCAGGGCCTGAATTTCGGTCCGCGCGCGTCGTCGCGCGTCGCCGCCGAGTTCATTCCAACTGTCGAACATGAACACAACGCCGGGCTGCTCGGCCACCGCACGCAAATCACTTTCGGTTAATCCGCGGAAGGCCGGCCGACGCAAAATGGACTCGACCAGCGAGAGCCCGCCGGTTGACCAGTCGGAGAGGGAAATGACCAAAGGCGTCCCGCTCTTGGTGCTAACGGACCCCTCGGCCATCTGAAATAAAACGGTGCTTTTGCCGGTGCCCGGTGGGGCCACGATCACGAGATGGTCCAGGATGCCGAGTGTTTGACCGAGCACGCTCGCAAGCCCCGGCTCAGGCTGACCCTCGACTTTTAGCATTAAACTGACGTTGGTCTGTGGCCATTTGCCGGAGCGCTTGAACACTTCAAGATCTGCAGCTGCCGCAGCTTGCAGGAGGGCACCGATCTCCCCGACGGTAGGGGGCATTGTTGGCCCGAACGGGGTCTTTTCGACAATACTTCGCCACATGTCTTCGGCGTGCTTGCGCTTCCAACCGTGCAAGACCCGCTCAGAGAATACGGGATCGTCGGAGTCGATAGTCTTGGCGCAGTCTTGGCAAAGGTGGATGCCATTGTCGGGCGACATCCGCTGCTCGGGCGTCATGTCGGAGCGGTAGCGGCGCGCACCCGGACCTGGCGCTGCAGCGCAGATATGGGCGGCAACACCAATGTTGATTTCCTTGGCGCCGTTGCTCGTAGGCGCGTATGTCAGATGCCTACAGCTGGGATTGCTGCAATGATACCGAGCCTGCTTGGCAAGCCGGTTCTTCGTTGCCTGTGAGAAATCGTCTCGGTTGCCGTTCTTAGCCATTCAATGTGCTGCATAGGGTTTCCGCCACGGCTTTAAGGCGGCCATCTTGATATTATCGCATTTTGGGACTGCGCACACCTGGTCTACTCGACTGATCTTACGTCCATCTGCGCGGCATGCCACAGTTAAGCGGCTACGGCCAAAATGCGCAGGACGCGCCCTTGCGCCGCGCCGAGGGCAGCGCACTAAGGACTGCCGCGGCGGCGGCGAGAAAGGGTATACTTTAACGCATCGTCACCGCTTGCCGGACCGTCACACCCTGACCAAACTCTCAAGCGAGCTTCGTCACTCCTCGGCTGGTCAGGAGACCCCATGGAAAACGTACCGCTCGATCCCGATTGCGCCGATCTCGCGCCGGCAGATGACGCATTGACGCCCTACGGTCACGAGCATGCGATCACCTATCTGCGGCTGCCCGACGCCGCAACCGATTGCGCCGACTGGCGGGAAGTCGCGGAGATCGTCCTGCATATCGATCCCGCCCGTGGACCGCAGCGAGTTCGTCCGGCTTATGAGAGCTACATGGCACGCGCCCGCTGGCTCAGCGAGAGCGGATACAAGCTTCTCCTGCGTCATGGTTGGCCCGGCGAGAACTGACGCAGTCAAACCGCGTGCGCCGAAAGGCGCATCGCCCGCAGACATGGCGTATCAGGGTTATGAGCCTGACGAGCTAACCGGGCAGAAGGGATGCCTCTTGGATAGCCGACAAGGCCGCTCGGGGACCGCGGACCTACAGCACTTCAATTACGTATTCCACCGTTTGAGAAACCGGTTTAGTTTTCAAATCTCAAAAGGTGAATTTGGCTAAGCTATTGATTTGAATGGCGCGCCCGGAACGATTCGAACGTCCGACCCTCAGAT
>NZ_JABFDP010000055.1:0-32691 GCF_013179005.1 Bradyrhizobium denitrificans
GTAAGCTATGTCCCCGGGCTGAACAGCAGCGAAGCAATCCACGGTGTTGGGCGGGACTCTGGATTGCTTCGCTGCCGCGCTCGCGATGACGGAGGATAGACTGTCCGTCGCCTCAGAGCTTCGTCGCCCGCAGCCGCAGCGCGTTGCCGACCACGCTCACCGACGACAGCGACATGGCGGCTGCGGCGATGATCGGCGACAGCAGGATGCCGAACACGGGGTAGAGGATGCCGGCGGCGATCGGAATGCCCGCGGCGTTGTAGATGAAGGCGAAGAACAGGTTCTGGCGGATGTTGCGCATGACAGCCGCCGACAGTTTGCGCGCCCGCGCGATACCGCCGAGATCACCCTGCAGCAGCGTGATGCCGGCGCTCTCCATCGCCACGTCGGTGCCGGTGCCCATGGCAATACCGACATCGGCCGCGGCCAGCGCCGGCGCATCGTTGACGCCGTCGCCGGCCATGGCGACGACCTTGCCGCTGGCGCGCAGGCGCGCGACCACGGCGCTCTTCTGCTCGGGCAGCACCTCGGCCTCGACCTCGGTGATGCCGATTTTTCGCGCGACCGCAGTGGCCGTCGTGCGGTTGTCGCCGGTCAGCATGATCACTTTGATGCCGTCGGCGGCCAGCGCCTTCAGCGCGTCGGGCGTCGAGGCCTTCACCGGATCGGCGATCGCGAACAGCGCGACCGGCTTGCCGTCGACGGCCATCGTGATCACGGTGGCGCCCTCGCTGCGCAGCCGCTTGCTCTCGACGCCGAGCGTATCGGTGATGATGCCGAGCGAGGCCAGATAGGTCGCGTTGCCGAGCACGACTGCCTTGCCGTCGATATCGCCGCGCGCGCCCTTGCCGGTCGGTGCGTCGAAGTTCTTCACCTCGGCCAGCTTGACGTTGCGCTCGGCGGCATGACGGACGATCGCCTCGGCGAGCGGATGCTCGCTGGCGCGCTCGACGCTGGCGGCGAGGCGCAGCGCGCCTATCTCGTCAATGCCATCAGCGGTGACGATCGACGTTACCTTCGGCTTGCCCTCGGTCAGCGTGCCGGTCTTGTCGACGACCAGCGTGTCGACCTTCTCCATGCGCTCCAGCGCCTCGGCGCTCTTGATCAGCACGCCGGCCTGGGCGCCGCGGCCGACGCCGACCATGATCGACATCGGTGTGGCGAGGCCAAGCGCGCAGGGGCAGGCGATGATCAGAACGCTGACGGCGGCGACGAGACCGAAGGCGAAGCGCGGCTCGGGACCGAAGGCGTACCACGCGACGAACGCCGCGATGGCCGCCGCGATCACGGTCGGCACGAACCAGCCCGCGACCTGGTCGGCGAGGCGCTGGATCGGCGCGCGCGAGCGCTGCGCATCGGCGACCATCTGCACGATCTGCGACAGCAGGGTCTCGCGGCCGACCTTGTCGGCACGCATCACGAAGCTGCCGGTCTGGTTCAGCGTACCGGCGATGACGCGCGCGCCCTCGTCCTTGGTGACCGGCATCGACTCGCCCGTCACCAGCGACTCATCGAGCGAGGAGCGGCCTTCGAGAATGACGCCGTCGACCGGCACCTTTTCGCCCGGACGCACGCGCAGCCGGTCGCCGACCGCGAGCGCTGCGATCTCCACCTCATGATCGCTGCCGTCAGCGTCGAGCCGTCGCGCCGTCTTCGGCGCCAGCTGCAGCAGCGCCTTGATCGCGCCGGAGGTCGCCTCGCGCGCGCGCAGCTCCAGCAGCTGGCCGAGCAGCACGAGGATGGTGATGACGGAGGCGGCCTCGAAATACACCGGCACCGCGCCGCCATGACCGCGGAACGCCGGCGGGAAGGCCTGCGGCGCGAGCGTAGCGATCACGCTGTAGCCATAGGCGACCGATGTTCCCATCGCGATCAGGGTGAACATGTTGAGATTGCGAGTCCGGACCGATTGCCAGCCACGCACGAAGAACGGCCAGCCGGCCCACAGCACCACCGGCGTCGCCAGCACGAACTGGATCCAGTTCGACAGCACGGGATCGACCAGGCCGTGGCCGCCGACGAGATGTCCGCCCATCTCCAGCACCACCACGGGGGCGGCGAGCACCGCGCCGATCCAGAACCGCTTCGTCATGTCGGCGAGCTCGGGATTGGGCGCATCGTCGAGGCTGATGACATCCGGCTCCAGCGCCATGCCACAGATCGGGCAGGTGCCCGGGCCTTCCTGGCGGATCTCCGGATGCATCGGGCAGGTGTAGATCGTACCCGCCGGCATCTCCGGCGGCGGCTCGCGCTTCTCCAGATACTTCACCGGATCGGCTGAAAATTTGGTGCGGCAGCCAGCCGAGCAGAAATGGAAGGTGTGGCCCTGATGATCGAAGCGATGCTTCGAGGTCGCTGGATCGACGCTCATGCCGCAGACGGGGTCGATGACCGTGGCCGCGTCGGGGTGATGCGCATGGTGATCGTGGCCTGCACAGCACGACCCGGCGGCCGCGACGGGCACGAGATATTTTGCGGGGTCGGCGGCGAATTTGCTGCGGCAGCCGGCCGAGCAGAAATGGAAGGTCTGACCCTGGTGCTCGAAGCGGTGCTTCGACGTCGCCGGATCAACCGACATGCCGCAGACCGGATCTTTCATCTTTGCGGGGAGGGGCGTCGCGTGGTCATGACCGCCACAGCAGCCGTCCGCATCGCTCGCGGCGGCCGAATCGGCACGGTCGGTGCAACGCGCCTCTGCAGCCGTCTCGTTGTGTCTGGTTTCGACCACGCCTGCGCGCGATCCGCAGCCGCATCCAGCGGATTGACCTGCTGCGACAGCTTGCCCGTGTTCGGTTTCCGACATCACCCAGCCTCTTGAAACCTATACCCTGTAGGGGTATATAGAGCCCATGCGCGAGGACATCAAGACATCCTGTCAGAAACGTTTGAGCCGGATCGAAGGGCAGGTCAGGGGCCTGTCGAAGATGGTCGAGGACAACCGCTACTGCATCGACATCGTGACCCAGATTTCCGCCGTGCGCGCGGCGTTGCGCCGCGTCGAGGAGGAGATCCTGCGCGATCATGTTGCCCACTGCGTCGAGCACGCGATCGCCTCCGGTGACAGGGCGGATCAGCGCCAGAAGATCGCGGAGTTGATGGACGTGATCAGCCGATCGGACCGCTGAGGTCTGCCGTGCTCAGACCGCAACCTTGTTGCGCCGTCGGGCGGCCGCCCGCGGCGCCATGGTTCGCACCGGCTCGGCGACGAGAAAATGCTCGTTGATGACGAGCCGCTCGCCGAGTTTCTCGACCGCTATTTCCTGAGCCGCAACCGGCTGCGCCGCTTCTTGGTCAGCCGCTTCAGGAACGAGCGGCGGCGCCTGGACGGAACCTGGAAACACGGCGAACTCGCCCGCTACCTCCGCGAGCGGCTTCTGCTTGTCGGCCCAATGGAGCGTCGTGTAGTCGAACCCGTTGACGATGGTCGGCTTGACGATCTCGAAATAGGGCGAGATGTCGAAGTCGCGCGGCATGTACAGCGAAGAATCGCGGATGTGCAGGATCTCGCGCTTCGCCCGCCTGGAGGGCGCCCGCGTGATCTTGGGCAGGATCGGATAGCGCACCGCGTCGAAGGCCTGCGCGATCAGCGCCGAGCAGATCATCTTGGTCGGGTCGCCCGAGCCCAGCGCGATCATGCGCCGCCGCCAGCGTTGCGGGATTGGCAACGGGATGAGGTAACGCATCAGGTCGACGATGTTCTTGGTGTCGTAGCCGAAGCCGATGCGGTTGATGGCATAGCGGCAGACCGTGTGGCGGTCCTCGAAAGTAAGGCCGACCGGTCGGCACAGGCGGGTGTGATAGTCGAAATATTTGGACAGCGGCGCCGAGATCACGCCGTCGCCGACATAGGCCTCCACCAGCACATGGGGCTCGCCGTCCGGCTCGACGGCGCCGTCGATGGGGCCGACATAAAGCGCGGCATGCGACCAGGTCGATTGCGTGAGGTATTTGATGATGCCGGAGATGCGGCTGTTGCCCTCGACCAGCAGCACGTCGCCGGGCTGCATGTCCTTGCGCAGGTACTCCGGATCGCTCGGCGTGAACGGCTCATAACCCGGTATCTCCTTCTGGAGATAGG
Organism: Bradyrhizobium denitrificans; assembly: GCF_013179005.1. Classification (NCBI taxonomy): domain Bacteria; kingdom Pseudomonadati; phylum Pseudomonadota; class Alphaproteobacteria; order Hyphomicrobiales; family Nitrobacteraceae; genus Bradyrhizobium; species Bradyrhizobium denitrificans. Next base: position 4,079 of record NZ_JABFDP010000055.1, read on the forward strand.
CGGCAATCAGCTTGCCGATCTGATCGAGCACGATACCCATGACGCTCCCCGCGACCTTGAGTGGCCGCCTGCTTCTTCCCTTCGTCCATGATGGTCGATTGCGGTTGCAATTTGGTTCATAGTCGAAGCGTTGCCAAGAACCGCCAGTTTACCATCCTTGTTGCCGCAGCGCGGCGAATACGGCAAAACTTGACGTGAATTCATTTCGTTCAAGCTTTCGGAAACCATGTCATGAGCTTCACGCGCCGCGGCTTCCTTTCCGCTTCCACGGCGCTGGCCGCGTTGCCCCTGGTCGGCCGCCGCGCACTTGCTGCCGTTCCACGTGAGGCTGACATTGTCGTGATCGGAGCCGGCGCCGCCGGCATCGCCGCCGCACGCCGCATCGTCGCGGCCAACCGCAAGGTCGTCCTGATCGAGGCGTCCTCGCAGATCGGTGGCCGCTGCAGCACGGATCTCGCGACGTTCGGCGTACCGTTCGACCGCGGCGCGCGATGGCTGCTCAACGCCGACAGCAACCCGATCGGCAAGCTCGCGCGTGGGGTCGGGGTCGACGTGGTGGCTGCGCCGGTCGGCCAGAAGATCCGGGTCGGCCGCCGCAATGCGCGGCCCGGCGAGACCGAGCAGTTTCTCGCCGGCCTCGTGCGCGCCAACCGCGCCATCGACGAGGCCTCGCGCGGCAAGCTCGACACCTCCTGCGCCACGGCGCTGCCGAAGGATCTCGGCGATTGGACGAACACCACCGCCTTCGTTCTCGGTGCCAGCGCGACCGGCAAGGATCTCGTTGATCTCTCCGCCATGGACAAGGCGCGGGCCCAGGACCGCAGCGCGCCGCTGGCCTGTCGCCAGGGCCTCGGGACATTGGTCAGCAAGCTTGGCGAGGCGCTGCCCGTGTCGTTGTCGACGCCGGCGACGCGCATCGTGTGGGGCAACCGCGATGTCGCGGTGGAAACACCGGCGGGCCGCATCGCCACGCGTGCGGTCATTCTTACGGTGTCGACCAATGTGTTGGCATCCGGCACGATCAAATTCGCACCGGAGCTGCCGAAGCGACAGCTCGACGCTGCGGCGAAGCTCAGCCTCGGCAGCATGGATCACATCGCGCTGATGCTCACGGGAAATCCGCTCGGCCTCTCCCGTGACGAAGTGATCATCGAGCAGAGCAATTCGAACCGGACCGGCCTGTTGCTCGCCAATATCGGCGGGTCGTCGCTTTGCACCATCGACGTCGCCGGCGCGTTCGGGCGTGACCTTTCAGCTCAGGGTGAGGCGGCGATGGCCGCGTTCGCCAAGGACTGGATCGGCAAGCTGTTCGGCAGCGAAGCCGCCGCGGCCGTGAAGTCGACGGCGGCCACGCGCTGGAACCAGGCGCCCGGCGTGCTTGGCGCGATGTCGGCCGCGGCGCCCGGCAGCCAGGGGGCCCGCAAGATCCTGGCAGAGCCGCTCGGTCCGCTTTTTCTCGCCGGCGAGGCCACGCATGAGACGCTGTGGGGCACGGTCGATGGCGCCTGGGACTCCGGCGAGCGTGCCGCCGAAGCGGCGTTGCGCCGGATCGGTGCGTTGAAGGAGCCGGAGCCGGAACAGGCGAGCGAACGCCAGCGCGGTCGTCGCCGCAAGCTCCGCTCGGCCTCGCCCGAGGATTGACGTCGGAGCGGCGCGACGGACTCACAAACTGGCCGCGCTTCTCGTGAAGCTGCCCTGGCGGCTTGCGGGAGAAGCGCCTGTCGCTGGCCGATCTCACCGGCCACCATTTTGTTTGCTCAACGCCTACACCGGCAGTTTCAGCTCCATCAGGTCCTTCGCGACGACGATGCGGCCGGAGTAGTTCTTTTTCACATCGCGCGTCCAATCCTCGTCGGTCACTTCGGGATCGTCGCCGGGGACGAAATGGCTGAGCACCAGCGCCTTGACGCCAGCGGCGGCGGCGATGCGTCCGACGTCCTCCGTGGTCGTGTGGCTCTCCAGCAGATGCTTCTTCAAGGTCGCGCCGTTCTTGGTCTTGATCACCAGACGATCGACGGCAGGGACGTAGAGGCACTCGTGCACCAGCACGTCGGCGCCCCTCGCGAACTCGGCGAGCTTCGGATTGTAGGCGGTGTCGCTGGAGAACACGATCGTGCCGTCAGGCGTCTCGAATTTGTAGGCGAAATTGTCAGTGATCGGCGGATGCGGCGTACGGAAAGCGGTCACCGTCACATCGGCCGTCTTGACCACGACGCCATCCGCGTCGATGTCCTTGGCGATCAGCAGCGGCCGCGGATCCGGGCGGCCTTCGTCGCCGATGCGGGTGTCGACATCAAATTTGTTGGTCTCCCAGAAGCTCCGGGTCATGGCCTCCAGGCCTTTCGGCCCGAACGACTGGATCGGGGTCGACAGTCCCGCCGCCCAGGCATTGTAAACCAGGTTGCCGTATTCGAGATTGTGATCCGAATGATGGTGGCTGATCAGGATGTACTTCACCGACGGAATCGGCACGCCGGCATTGACGAGCTGACGGCTGACGCCCATGCCGCAATCGATCACGAACGGCGTGCCGTTGACCACGACGAGATTGGCCGGATTTGACGCGCCGATTCCGACGCGTGGTCCACCCTTGGTGCCGAGGAAGACGATGCGGGTGCCGGTCCTCGCGCCTTGCGCAATGACGGAGCGCGTCGCCATGGCTGCGGCCGTACCCATGGCGAGCGACAGCATCGTGCGGCGATTGATCATGGCATCCTCCCGGTTCGTCTCGTTGCGATGAGGCTAGCCGCGGCCGAGCACGCCGTCGAGAGCCGGCAGGCCGGCGATGACGGCGATTGCGATCAGCGCGTAGCAAATGACGCGGAACATTTGCTCGCTGGCGCGGCCGAACAGCGAGGCGCCCAGCGCCACGCCGAGCGCATAGACCGGGCCGATCAACAGCGAAAGCTTGAGAGAATCCCAGGTGATCAGGCCGCTGGCCGCATAGCTGACCATGGCGAAGCAATCCGACGCGCCGAAGAACAGCACGATATTCGCACGCGCGACCTTCGGCGCGATCGGGCGGCCGAGCCAGTAGCCGACGATCGGCGGCCCACCGGTCTGGGCCACGCCGCTGCAAAAGCCCGAGACGGCGCCGACCGCAACCGAGAGCGCGGCGTAGTCCTTGCCGCGATAACGCCAGCCGGAGATCAGCAGCGCGAGCAGCGCCACGACGAAGCCGGTGATGATCCAGCGCACGGTGACCGGATCGAGCCGGGTGAGAAACCACGTGCCGAGCGGCACGCCCACCAATGCGCCGGCCGCGATCACTGCAGTGGCTCTGCGGTCGGCCTCGTGCCAAGCCGCTGGCACCGTCGGCGCCATCGACACGAAGTCGATCACCAGCAGCAGCGGCGCGACGAGCCGCGGCGTCGCAAAGCTGCTCGCCAGCGGCATGAAGATCAGCGCCGCGCCAAAGCCGGAGAACCCACGTGCGGTCGCTGCGATGAGGGCGACGACGGCCAGCGCGGCCGTCGCGAACAGGCTGAGATCGGCAGGAATGAGCCCGGACAGGCTCATCCGCGCAACGTGCCGCCGGTCTTCTTGCCGACGTCTGCAGTGATCTTCGCCGCGACCGCGTCGATCTCCTCGTCCGTCATGGTCTTGTCGCGCGGTTGCAGGGTCACGGCGATCGCGACCGACTTCTTGCCGTCCTCGATGCCCTTGCCCTCATAGACGTCGAACACCGTGACGTCCGTGATCAGCTTCTTGTCGACGCCCTGTGCCGCGCGGACGATGTCACCGGCCTTGACCTTGCGATCGACGATGAAGGCGAAGTCACGTGACACCGGCTGGAACGCCGACAGCTCCAGCACCGGCTTGGCCCGGGTCGGTTTGGCCTTGGCGGCCGGAATGCGGTCGAGGATGACCTCGAAGGCGACGAGAGGTCCGTCCGCCTTCAAGGCCTCCAGCGCGCGCGGATGCAGCTCGCCGAAATGGCCGAGCACGTTCTGCGGGCCCATCTGGATCGTGCCGGAGCGGCCCGGATGCATCCAGGCCGGACCGCCGGCGACGATCTGCAGCGACGCCATCGGCGCGCCGGCCGCCGCCAGCACGGCGAGCGCGTCGGCCTTCGCGTCATACGCGTTCGCCGCCTGCGATCCGGTCCAATGCCGGCCGAGACCGTTCGACGACGCGATGCCGCGGCGGATGCCGCTCGCGGCGACGAACTGATCCTCCGGCCGATCGCCCTTGAACACCTGTCCGACCTCGAAGATCGCGGCATCGCCGAAGCCGCGATCGGCATTGGCCTGCACGGTCGCGATCAGGCCCGGCAGCAGGCTCGGCCGCATGTCGGAGAGATCCGCCGCAATCGGATTGGCGAGCGCAAGCTCCGCCTTGCCGCCGCCGAACAATTCGGCCGCCGGCTTGGAGATGAACGACCAGGTCACGGCCTCGACCATGCCGCGCGCCGCCAACGCGCGCTTGGCGCGGCGAGTGCGCAGCTGCAGCGGCGTCAGTACCGGCTTGCGCGGCGCGTCGCCGCGCTCGAACGGGGTCATCGGCACCTTGTCGACGCCGACCATGCGCACGATTTCCTCGACGATGTCGGCCTTGCCGTGCACGTCGCTGCGCCAGGAGGGGACAGCGACCTTCACGACGGGGCCAGCACCCGCGACCACGAAGCCGAGATGGGTCAGGATCCGGCGCATCTCGGTCAGCGACACCTCGATGCCCGCGAGACGCTTCACCTCGGTCAGCGGGAAGTCGATGATGCGATCGTCGCCGAAGCGGTTGCCCAGGACGACGTTCTCCGACGGGGTGCCGCCGCACAGCTCGAGCACCAGCTTTGTCGCCAATTCCAGGCCAGGGACCATGAAGGCCGGATCGACACCACGTTCGAAACGGTAGCGCGCGTCGGAATTGATGCCGAGCTTGCGGCCGGTCTGGGCGATGTTGATCTCGTTCCACAGCGCCGATTCGATCAGCACGTCGGTGGTGGTCTCGTCGCAGCCCGAGGCCTCGCCGCCCATGATGCCGGCCAGCGATTCGACGCCGGCGTCATCGGCGATGACACACATCGAATTGTCGAGCGTGTAGGTGCGGCCGTCGAGCGCCAGCAGGGTCTCGCCGTCGCGGGCGCGGCGGACGACGAGGTTGCCCTTCACCTTGTTGGCGTCGAACACGTGCAACGGCCGCGCGCGGTCGAACGTCATGTAGTTGGTGATGTCGACCAGCGCGTTGATCGGGCGCAGGCCGATCGAGGTCAGGCGCTGCTGCAGCCATGCCGGTGACGGGCCGTTCTTGACGCCGCGCACCAGCCGCAGCGCGAAGCCGGGACACAGTCTCTCGTCCTCGACAGCAACCTTCACAGGGCAGGGGAACTCGCCCTTGATCGGCTTGATGGCGGGATCGTTGAGCTTGCCCATGTCGGCGGCTGCAAGGTCGCGCGCGATGCCGTGGACGCCGGTGCAGTCCTGGCGGTTCGGCGTCAAATTGATCTCGAACTGGGGATCGCCCAGCCCGGCCCATTCGGCATAGGGCTTGCCGATCGGCGCATCGGCGGGCAGCTCCATGATGCCGTCGTGATCGTCGGAGATCTGCAGCTCGGCGGCCGAGCACAGCATGCCGCGGCTCTCGACGCCACGGATCGTGCCGACCGACAGCGTGATGTTCTTGCCGGGGATGTAAGTGCCGGGCGGCGAGAACACCGAGATCAGACCCGCGCGCGCATTCGGCGCACCGCAGACCACCTGCACCGGCGCGCCACCGTCGCCGGTGTCGACCATGCAGACGCGTAAGCGGTCCGCGTTCGGATGCTGCTCGGCGGAGACGACGCGCGCGATTTTATACGGCGCGAGCAGCTTGGCCTTGTCCTCGAGATGCTCGACCTCGAGGCCGATCATCGTGAGCTTGTTGGCGAGCGTCTCGACCGACTCGTCGGTGTCGAGATGGTCCTTCAGCCAGGACAGCGTGAATTTCATGGCGGTGTTCCTGCGAAGTCAGTCCTGTTCCCTCCCCCGCTTGCGGGGGAGGGTCAGGGTGGGGGCTCTCGCCGCAACGGCAGCGGCAATGGTTTCAAGAACGCCGGCGCGATTGGCCAGCACGTCGTTGTTGGCAAAGCGCAGGATGTGAAATCCCTTGGCTTCGATGACAGCTGAGCGTGCAGCGTCGCGCTGCTCGCCTTCCGTCGAGAAATGCTGTCCGCCATCGAGCTCGATCACGAGACGTGCGGCGTGGCAGACGAAGTCGACGATGTAGCGGTCGACCGGGGCTTGGCGGCGAAAGCTTGCGCCCAGCAGGCGATGGCCGCGCAGCTCCGACCATAGGATCTGTTCGGCATCGGTCGAGTTCTGGCGGAGTGCTCGAGCGTTCGATCGAAGTTTCTGAGAGACTTTCCAGGTAGGCTTGTCGTCGTCCATCGACACCTCCCGTGCGGAGAGACCCCCACCCCAGCCCTCCCCCGCAAGCGGGAGAGGGAGTCCCAGCGTCTGCTGGGAGACAGCGAGGCCGGCAACGCTCACGTGCTCAATCCTCCCGCCAGGGTCGGCACCTCCAGCGGCTTGAAGCCGTAGTGCGACAGCCAGCGGACGTCGCCTTCGAACAGCTGGCGCAGGTCGCTCATGCCGTATTTCAGCATCGCGATGCGGTCGATGCCCATGCCCCAAGCGAAGCCTTGATACTCGTCGGGATCGATGCCGCAGGCGCGCAGCACGTTCGGATGCACCATGCCGCAGCCGAGAATCTCCAGCCAGTCCTCGCCCTCGCCGAAGCGGATCTCGCCCTTGTCGCGGCGGCACTGGATGTCGACCTCGAGCGACGGCTCGGTGAACGGGAAGAACGACGGCCGGAACTTCATGTTGATGTGGTCGACCTCGAAGAACGCCTTGCAGAACTCGTGCAGGATCCATTTGAGGTGACCGAGATGCGAGCCCTTGTCGATGACGAGGCCCTCGACCTGGTGGAATTGCGGCGTGTGGGTCGCGTCGGAATCGATGCGGTAGGTGCGGCCCGGGCAGATGACGCGGATCGGCGGCTTCTGGGTCAGCATGGTGCGCACCTGCACCGGCGAGGTGTGGGTCCGCAGCAGCATGCGCGAGCCGTCCGGCTTCGGATTGAAGAAGAACGTGTCGTGCATCTCGCGCGCGGGATGGCCTTCCGGGAAGTTCAGCTTGGTGAAGTTGTAGTCGTCGGTCTCGACGTCGGGACCTTCCGCGATCGAGAAGCCCATATCGGCGAAGATCGTGGTCAGCTCGTCCATCACCTGGCTGAGCGGATGGATGCGGCCGGTCTCGGCCGGCGAATCCTGCAGCGGCAGGGTGACGTCGATGGTCTCGGCGGCGAGACGGGCGTCGAGCGCGGCGGCCTTGAGGACGTCGCGCCGCGCGGCCAGCGCCTGCGTGACCTTGTCCTTGGCGAGGTTGATCGCCGCGCCCTGGGTCTTGCGTTCGTCCGGCGACATCTTGCCGAGGGTCGCCAGCAGCGCCGAGATCGAGCCCTTCTTGCCGAGGGCTGCGACGCGGACGGCTTCCAGCGCGGCTTCATCGCCGGCGGCGGCGATCTGGTCGAGGATCGAGGTTTCGAGCGAAGCGAGGTCGGACACGGGCAAAATCTCCGCGGAACAAAAGGCGGCTGGGTTGTCGCCGCGCCGGCGACAGGGGTCAAGCGAAGGATTGATGTCGCCGGATAGCAAAAAGCGGCCGAGAGCATCGGCCGCTTCTTCAGTTCTCACGATGCGGAGGCGATCAGGCGGCGAGCGCCGCCTTGGCCTTCTCAACGATCGCCTGGAACGCGGCGGGCTCGTTGATCGCGAGATCCGACAGCACCTTGCGGTCGACGGTGATGCCAGACTTGGACAGGCCGTCGATAAATCGGCTGTAGGTGAGCTCGAACGGACGCACTGCGGCGTTCAGGCGCTGGATCCAGAGCGCGCGGAAGGTGCGCTTCTTGCGCTTGCGATCGCGGAACGCATACTGGCCAGCCTTCTCGACGGCCTGCTTGGCGGTGCGGATCGTGTTCTTGCGGCGGCCGTAATAGCCCTTGGCGGCCTTGAAGACTTTCTTGTGCTTGGCGTGGGCGGTCACACCGCGTTTGACGCGAGACATGCCGGAAATCCTTGGATTCAGAGATGACGATCAGCCGCGGCTTTGAGGCGGCCAGGGTTTCGGAAGCGAGAGGCCGGTCAGGCGTTCGGCAAGAAGTACTTCTTGACGTTGTCGCCGTCGGTCTTGAACAGCACACGGGTGCCGCGCAGCTGCCGGATCTGCTTCTTCGTCCGCTTGATCATGCCGTGGCGCTTGCCGCGCTGGGCGTGCATCACTTTGCCGGTTGCAGTCACCTTGAAGCGCTTTTTGGCGCCGGATTTGGTCTTCAGCTTGGGCATTTGGCTCTCCTTCATGCCAACGGCAAGCCGCCCGCAAAAGCGGCGCCATCTGGCGAAAATGCTCGTTAGAGCGTTGGTTGTGCTCAGGTTTCGGATCCAAACCCGGACCCACCCGCACAGGGACATCGCCACGGCAGCCCTTGATCAGCCGGGCGACGAAGGCCGCGCTTATGCCAGAGACAAAGGCTCTTGGCAACGTCGAACCAGGGAATCAGCTATTCCGACCCATGGTCAGCCCATTTCAAGCCGAGGTTCGCCCATGGCCCGCATCATCCCGTCCGCTGCTATCGCCGCCGTCCTCGCGCTCCTGCATCCGCTCCCTGCCCACGCCGCCGGCTTCGACGGCCCCTGGACCGTCCTGATCATCACCGAGGCCGGCAATTGCGACCAGGGCTACAGTTTCCCCATCCAGATCAGCGGCGGCCGGGTGCTCTCGACCGGCTCTGCGAACATCACCGGCTCCGTCGGACGCGGCGGCGCGGTCACGGTGCGGGTCTCCCAGGGCGGCTCCTCGGCCAGCGGTAACGGGCGGCTGGGCGCGACGTCCGGCTTCGGCCGCTGGAGCGGCAAAGGTTCGGCGGGGACTTGCAGCGGGCGGTGGCAGGCGACGCGGTCATGATCAGGGGCCAGCACTGGCAAAAGAGGTGCCATCAAAAGAAAAGCCCGCCAACGCGTGGCGGGCCCGGTTTGAAGCGTTGGTCCCTGCGCGCTAGCGCGGGGCCAGAACCATGACGACCTGACGGCCCTCGAACTTGGCGTCCTGCTCGACCTTGGCGAACGCCGCCACGTCGGATTTCACCTTGTCGAGCAGCTTGGTGCCGATCTCCTGGTGCGCCATTTCGCGGCCGCGATAGCGCAGCGTGATCTTGACCTTGTCGCCCTCTTCGAAGAAGCGCTGCATCGCCCGCATCTTCACGTCGTAGTCGTGGTCATCGATCATCGGACGGAGCTTGATCTCCTTGATCTCGACGACCTTCTGCTTCTTGCGGGCCTCGGCGGCCTTCTTCTGCGCCGAATATTTGTACTTGCCGTAGTCCATGATCTTGCAGACCGGCGGCGAGTTGTTCGGCGAAATCTCGACCAGATCCATGCCGGCTTCGGCGGCCATCTTGATGGCGACCACGGTCTCGACGACACCACGGTTGGTGCCTTCGGCGTCGATCAGCTGGATCTGCGCATTGCGAATCTCATCATTGGTACGCGGCCCGTCTTTGACGGCAGCGGGCGGGGCTCGATTGGGGCGGCGAATGGGTAGTTCTCCAAGGTTGTGGAAGAAGGCGGCTAGTTTGAAGGAATATGCCTTTGCGGGCAAGCTCGCGCGTGCCCGGTGCGTCGAAATTCCGCCCGGCCATCGCGGCACTTGCGTCGCACGCGCAGGATGTCAGCGCGACGGCGTAATCCCCCAAGGAGACCATCTGGCCAGGACGAGCGCTCATAGGCGTGCTGCCGGCCATGCTGGTTCCGCCCGCGGACATAGAGTGTGGGCGGCGCTTTCGCAAGCGGCAGCGGCCGGTCGAGCGATTGACGGACACGGCCGGTTCGCCCACACAACGTCCATCATCGAGTAACGATCCATGAACCACGCTGTCGAATCTGCCGATCTCCCCGCTTTCATCGCCGTCGGCGCCGGCGAGCAATCGCGCCAGATTGCGGTGCGCGCCAGGACCGGCCATCCGCCCGGGCTGTTCTGGCTTGGCGGCTTCAATTCCGACATGAAGGGCACCAAGGCGCTGGCGCTTGACGCCTGGGCGGCCGAGCGCGGCCGCGCCTGTGTCCGGTTCGACTATTCCGGCCATGGCGAATCGGGCGGACGCTTCGTCGACGGCACCATCAGCCGCTGGCTGGAGGAGAGCGTCGCGGTGTTCCGCCAATTCTGCAGAGGGCCGCAGGTGGTGATCGGCTCGTCGATGGGCGGCTGGATGGCGCTGCTGCTCGCGCGCGAACTGCTGAGGCAGCCGGCCGAGGCGACGCTCGCAGGTCTGGTGCTGATCGCGCCGGCGCCCGACTTCACCGAGGAGCTGATGTGGAAGGGCTTCTCCGCCGAGATCCGCCGGGAGATCGAGGCCAACGGTGTCTGGATGCATCCGTCCGAATATGGCGAGCCCTATCCGATCACCAAGGCGCTGATCGAGGACGGCCGCAACCATCTGCTGCTCGGCGGCGCCATCACGGTCGGCTGTCCGGTGCGCATCCTGCAGGGCGCGCAGGATCCGGATGTGCCGTGGCAGCACGCGTTCGCGCTGGCCCACCGGCTGCCTGCCGATGATGTGGTGCTGACGATGATCCAGGATGGCGATCACCGGCTGTCGCGGCCGCAGGACATTGCGCGCATGCTGGCGGCGGTCGGCGAGATCGGCTGAGCGTCGGGCTCAGCACGGCGTTCGCCACTCCGCGCGGACGCTGTCGTCGCTCTCGCAGGCCAGCGCGGTGGCCGCACGCCGCGCGAACGCGTCCGCGTCGAGCAATTGTGCCAGCGCCCAGGCCGCAGCGCCGCGCACCAGGGGGGTCGGGTCTGCCGTCAGTCGCTCGACGGCCGGCGTCAGCGCCGCATCACCGGAATTGCCGATCGCGATCAGCACGTTGCGCAAAAAGCGGTCGCGGCCGATGCGCTTGATCGGGGATTTCGTGAACAGCGCACGGAACGCGGCGTCGTCGAGCGCCGCCAGCTCCGCAAGGGAGGGCGCGCGCAGCGCGTCGCGGGCGGCCAGCTTCGCCTCGCGCCCGGCCTGGGCGAACTTGTTCCACGGGCAGGCGGCGAGGCAATCGTCGCAGCCATAGATGCGGTTGCCCATGGCGTTGCGGAACTCGCGCGGGATCGGCCCCTTGTTCTCGATCGTCAGATACGAGATGCAGCGCCGCGCATCGAGGCTGTAGGGCGCCGGGAAGGCCGCCGTCGGACAGCTGTCGAGGCAGGCGCGGCACGAGCCGCAATGGTCATGCTCCGGTGCATCCGCCGGCAGTGTCAGCGTGGTGTAGATGGCGCCGAGGAACAGCCAGGAGCCGAAGCCGCGCGACACCAGATTGGTGTGCTTGCCCTGCCAGCCGAGGCCCGCGGATTCGGCCAGCGGCTTCTCCATGACCGCCGCCGTGTCGACGAACACTTTCACGTCGCAGCCGGCCTGCGCGACCAGCCAGCGCGCCAAGGCCTTCAGGTTCTTCTTGATGACGTCGTGATAGTCGTCGCCGCGCGCATAGACCGAGATCGCGGCGCGGCTGCGCTCGGCCAGGATCGTGCACGGGTCGTCGTCCGGGCCGTAATTGACGCCGAGCATCACGACGCTGCGGACCTCGCTCCACAGCGTCCGCGGATCGGTGCGGCGGGACGGCTCGCGGGCGAGCCAGTCCATGTCGCCGTGCTGGCCCGATGCGATGAAGCGCTCGAACGCGGCGGCGCGCTCGGCGTTCACGACCGGCGCGGTAATGCCGATCGCATCGAACCCCAGCCGTTGTGCCTCGCCGGCCAGCGCCGCCCTCAGCATCTCCGGTTGGGGCGCGTCACGGCTCAGAAGTCGAGATCCACATAGGTCCGCGACGCCGGCACGCCCGCCAGCCAATCGCTCAGCAGCGGCCGGAACGACGGCCGCGACTTGACCCGCGCGTACCACGCCTTTGCTGCGTCGTCCTCGATCCATGGCACGTCGCCCAGATAGTCGATCGCCGACAAATGCGCGGCGGCGGCGAGGTCGGCATAGGTCAGGCGGTCGCCCGCCAGGAAATTGCGCCGCTGCGCCAGCCAGCCGATATAAGCGAGATGATAGCGCACATTGGTCTTGGCGGCGCGAATCACGTCGGTCGACGGCGGCCCGCCGCCATCCTCCTCGCTCATGAAGCGCTTATAGATGCGTTCGGTCACCAGAAGGTTCGAGGCCTCCTCGAAGAATTTGGTGTTGAACCAGTCCATCAGCCGGCGCACCTCGATGCGCTCCGCAGGCGAGGTCGGCATCAACCTTCGGTCGCCCATGTCGGGCCCGCAGGTCTCGTCGAGGAACTCGGCGATCACACCGACGCCCGGCACCGCCGGCTGGCCCTCGACCGACAGCACCGGCGTCGTTCCCGCTGGATTGAGCACCAGGAACGCCTCGCGGCGTTCCCAGGCGCGTTCTTCCACCAGGCGCAGATCGAGCCCGTATTCGCCGAGCACCAGCCGGACGAAGCGCGAATGCGGGCAGAAGGGGTGGTGGAAGAGCGTGTACATGGAGCCTTTCGACGATGGTGCCGCCACAGCGCTTAACGAACGATCAACCAACGACCGCACCTCGAAGATCGGCCGCAGGACCGGCGCAGATTTGCCGTTGCGAATCGGACCATTAGCGCATGGTCGGCGAAAGTGTAAGGAGTAGGGCGGCGGGCCGGCATGCGCGAAAACTCATGCCGCTGACCGCGGACCGGCGATGCGGTTCGTGCTGATTCGTATGCCCGACCGCGCGCCGGTTCATTGCTCCGGGCCGGCGATGCCCGCTTTTTGCAATTGCGGGCCGCGGCCGAATAGGCGAGAAGGGCGGCGTTTTGCCGGCAATCATGGATCGGATCAATGATGTCAGATACGCTGCGGGCGGTGCTTCTCGGGATTATCGAGGGCGTCACCGAATTTCTTCCCGTATCGTCGACAGGCCATCTGTTGTTGGCGGAACGCTTCTTCGGCCTCGGCGAGGACGGCTTCTGGAAGAGCTTCGCGATCCTGATCCAGCTCGGCGCCATCCTCGCGATCGTTGCGCTGTACTTCTTCAAGCTGTCGCGCGTCGCCATCGGCGCGCTGTCGAACGCTGACGACCGTCGCTTCATCATCGGCGTGCTGATCGCCTTCCTGCCCGCCGTGATCATCGGCCTCATCGCCGGCAAATACATCAAGGCGCTCCTGTTCGATCCCTGGGTCGTCTGCTTCTCGCTGATCGTCGGCGGCGCCATCCTGCTGTGGGTCGACCAGATCGATCTGAAGCCAAGGGAGCACGACGCCACGCGCTATCCGCTGCTGATGTATCTCTGGATCGGCGTGGCGCAGTGCCTGGCGATGATCCCCGGCGTGTCGCGCTCTGGCGCGACCATCGTGGCCGCGATGCTGCTCGGCGGCGACAAGCGCTCGGCCGCGGAATTCTCCTTCTTCCTGGCGATCCCGACCATGGTCGGTGCCTTCGTCTACGACTTCTACAAGAGCCGCGCCGAGATGACGTCCGACCATCTCGGCCTGGTCGCGATCGGCTTCGTCGTGTCCTTCATCACCGCGATGATCGTGGTGAAGGCCTTCCTCGGCTACGTCACCCGCCACGGCTTCGTGCTGTTTGCCTGGTGGCGCGTCATCGTCGGTACTTTGGGCCTGATCGCGCTGGCGCTCGGCAAGTAGGTCCGGCTTTCACCGCTCGTCATTGCGAGGAGCGAAGCGACGAAGCAATCCAGGGTCCCGTTCACGACTCTGGATTGCTTCGCGTCGCTCGCAATGACGCGGAGAGGGCAGAGGCTCTCTCACGCGTTCTTGCGCTGGAATTGACCCGCCGGACGGAAGCGCCAGAGATATTGCGGGCCGATCGCCTCGAGCGAATCCGGCGTGATGCCGAGGCCCTGCAAGGTCAGCCCGGCGGCCTTCGCCGTCTCCGACACGACATTGTCGGAGCGCAGCAGCTCGACCTGGTCCGGCGTCAGCTTCAGCGGTCCGGGCGCGAATTGCAGCAGTGCCGCCTGCAGCCGGGCGAGCCCGAATGGCAGCGGCAGCAGCGCGCGGTCGCGGTCGGTGATGTCGAGGATGATCTTGAGAATCTCGCGGAAGCTCAGCACCTCCGGCCCGCCGAGTTCGTAGGTCGCGCCTGCCTGCGCCTTGCCGTCGACCGCGTCCGCGACCGCGGTCGCGACATCGCCGACATAGACCGGCTGCATCTTGGTCTCGCCGCCGCCGATCAGCGGCAGGAACGGCGAGATGCGCGCCAGCCCCGCAAAGCGATTGGTGAACTGGTCCTCAGGACCGAACACGACCGATGGCCGCATGATCACGGCCTCGGGCACCGCGGCCAGCGCAGCAGCCTCGCCGGCCGCCTTGGCGCGGGCGTAGCTCGATGTCGATTCCGCGTCCGCGCCGATCGCCGAGACGTGCACCAGCCGGGCGCCGGCGGCCGCCGCAGCCTTGGCGACATTCGCGGCGCCCTCGGCCTGGACGGCCTCGAAGGTCTGGGCACCGCTCTCGGTCAGGATGCCGACGAGGTTGATGGCGACGTGGCTGTCGCGCAGCGCCGCCGCGACCGATTCGGGATAGCGCAGATTGGCCTGCACGGTGTGGATCTGGCCGACCCGGCCGAGCGGCTGCAAATGGCCAGCGAGCTCCGGCCGGCGCACGGCGACGCGGATGCGGTAGTCGCGCTTGGCCAGCGCCCGGACCACGTTGCGGCCGACGAAGCCGGAGCCGCCGAACACGGTGACGAGGGTGTCCAGATTCGATGCCAGATTCGTTGCCATGGGATCATTCCTGGGATTGCATCCGGACGGTCCGTCCGCCCGGAGGAGGGCTCTTTGCGGCGATTCGCACCCCGCGGCCCGCCATCTTGCGCCGCTATATAGCCCATCGTCCGCATCGCGGAAAAGGGAGCCGTGTTTTTGCGTATCGGGTGAGAAAAATTGTCATCTTGGGCCTTCAGCGGTTTGACAAGCGCGCGTCCGATCCGTACACACCGCCCCCACATGCCCAGGTGGCGGAATTGGTAGACGCGCTGGCTTCAGGTGCCAGTGGCTTAACGGCCGTGAAGGTTCGAGTCCTTTCCTGGGCACCATTTTTGGTGACCTCCCCCGCACAAGAGATGCCCGATAGGCGACCGCGCTGAGGCGCGTCGTGATTGGATTGACGCGGGCGCTGGTCGAGCCCCGACGCGGCCGGCTCGACCTTCGTCGCCGTCTCACCACATGCCGATATTGATCTCCGGCCTCCGCACGGTTCTCGCAACCGCGCATCTATGGATGACGGAAGCTCAATCCATGTCACCCTCAATCCCTGTTCGCCGGCGTCTGGATGAAGCCGCGATTCCACGTCGGGCTGATCAGGATCTCGTTGACGCAGACGCGCGGCGGCATGTTTGCCACGAACGCGATCGTGCGGCCGAGGTCTTCCGGCTGCAGCATCCGCGCCTGCTCTTCCGCGCTCGGCACGACCGGCCGCTGCTCCAGAATCGGCGTCGCGACCTCGCCCGGCATCAGGCAGCAGGCGCGCAAGCCGTGCATGCATTCCTCCATGTTGAACGAGTGGGTCAGCGCCAGCACCGCATGCTTGGTCGAGGTATAGGCCGGCCCCGGCATCTTGGAGACATGGCGTCCCGCCCAGGACGATACGTTGATGATGGTGCCGTCCGCTTGCGCGCGCATCGCCGGCAGCACCGCCTTCATGCAATACAGCACGCCATTGAGATTGATCTCGACCAGCTGGTTCCAGCCGTCGAGCGTCATGTCGTCCCAGCGTCGCTTGGGTACGTTCACGCCGGCTGAGTTCACCAGCAGATCGATGCGGCCGTGCCGCGCCAGGATGGCGTCGGCCGCGGCCTGCACCTCCGCCGCCTTGGCGACGTCGAGCGGAACGGCCTCGGCCGTGCCGCCAGCGGCCGCGATCTTCGCCGCCACCGTTTCGAGCGCAGCCTTGCGCCGGCCCGACACGATTACTGTCCAGCCGTCGGCGGCGAGCGCCAGCGCGCCGGCCTCACCGATGCCCGTGCCGCCGCCGGTGATCCACGCGATCCGTTTCCTCTTGGTCATTTGCCAGCGTCTCCCGTTGCCTTCGAAAGGGCGTTTTTGCTAAGGCAGCCTCGATCAGAGACGGCAACCCTGGCGACATCGCCGGTGCCATCCGCCGTCCCGGCCCTTTTCGTCTTCGTCGAGCACGATGTTCCGCCGGCTGGCACTGCCGGCCGGTCACCGCTCCAGGGGAATGTTGCATGAACCAGACCGCCAACGCCAATCTGTTCGCCCGCTTGTTCGACGGTCTCGACGATCCCAGCCGCCTCGCGATCGAGACCCATGACGGTCAGCGCATCACCTATGGCGACCTGATTGCGCGCGCGGGCCAGATGGCGAATGTGCTGGTCAGCAGGGGCGTGAAGCCGGGCGACCGCGTCGCGGCGCAGACCGAGAAATCAGTGTCGGGCCTCGTGCTCTATCTCGCCACGGTCCGCGCCGGCGGCGTCTATCTGCCGCTCAACACGGCCTACACGCTCAACGAGCTCGACTATTTCATCGGCGACGCCGAGCCGACCGTCGTCGTGTGCGATCCCGCCAAGGCCGAGGGCATCCGCACGCTGGCTGCCAAGGTCGGCGCCACGGTGGACACGCTCGATGCGTCAGGCAAGGGCTCGCTGACCGAGGCCGCCGACAAGGCCGCCACCGCGTTCACCACCGTGCCGCGCGGCGCCGACGATCTCGCCGCGATCCTCTATACGTCAGGCACCACCGGCCGCTCCAAAGGCGCGATGCTGTCCCACGACAATCTCGCCTCGAACTCGCTGACCCTGATCGACTACTGGCGCTTCACCAAGGACGACGTGCTGATCCACGCGCTGCCGATCTATCATACGCATGGCCTATTCGTGGCCAGCAACGTGACGCTGTTCGCGCGCGCGTCGATGATCTTCCTGCCCAAGCTCGATCCCGACCTGATCATCAATTTGATGGCACGCGCCACCGTGCTGATGGGCGTGCCGACCTTCTACACCCGGCTGCTGCAGAACCCGCGGCTGAACAAAGAGACGACCAGCCACATGCGTCTCTTCATCTCCGGCTCTGCGCCTTTGCTCGCCGACACCCATCGCGAATGGTTCGCGCGCACCGGCCACGCCGTGCTCGAGCGCTACGGCATGACCGAGACCAACATGAACACGTCGAACCCGTATGATGGCGAGCGCGTGCCCGGCGCGGTCGGCTTCCCGCTGCCTGGCGTGTCCGTGCGCGTGACCGATCCCGAGACCGGCAAGGAGCTCGCGCGCGACGAGATCGGCATGATCGAGGTGAAGGGCCCGAACGTGTTCAAGGGCTATTGGCGGATGCCGGAGAAGACCAAGTCGGAGTTCCGTCCTGACGGCTTCTTCATCACCGGCGACCTCGGCAAGATCGACACGCAGGGCTACGTCCACATCGTCGGGCGCGGCAAGGATCTGGTCATCTCCGGCGGCTTCAACGTCTATCCGAAGGAGATCGAGAGCGAGATCGACGCCATGCCGGGCGTGGTCGAGTCCGCCGTCATCGGCGTGCCGCATGCCGATTTCGGCGAGGGCGTCACGGCGGTCGTCGTGCGTCACCCCGGTGCTGACGTCAATGAAGCCAGCGTGCTCAAGGGGCTCGACGGCCGGCTGGCCAAGTTCAAGATGCCGAAGCGCGTGTTCGTGGTCGACGAGCTGCCGCGCAACACCATGGGCAAGGTGCAGAAGAACGTGCTGCGTGATCAGTACAAGGACATCTATACGAAATGAGAGCGGCTAGCGCCGTCGCCCGATCCTAAGACCCACGAGTGCCGCCAGCGGCGGCGCGGCGCAGATCAAGATCAGTTCCAGCACGGCGAACGAAGCGACCTCGTGCTGGATGGCCAGAGCAAGACACGCGGCAAACAGGCCGGCCGCGGTGAAGCCGAGGATGCAGGTCAAAGGCTCCTCGGCCGGCTCGTGCGAGGACGCTTGCCGCGCGGGCAGCGCTGCCGGGCGTTCGGTGGTTGTCGGCCGGACCGTTGGCACGGGCATCGGACCTCCCTGCAGCACGGCTTTTTTGCTCGCGTCTCACCGCAGACTAGGTGAAGGCGTCTGAGCCCGACATGCGGCAAAATCGACCAGCGGCAAGATACGGGCATCGGTCGGCAGGAACGCGGCACGCCGGTGCCGACTTGTTCCAGAGCCGAGCCGGCGACCTGCGCGACCCGTTCCTTCGTCCCGCGAATCCTTCCGGTCAGCCTTGCAGATTTGTCGCCCCGCGGAGCCCTGCGGATCGCGAAACCGACGTCGTCAGGTCCGTAGTTAAGCGGTGAATCAATGCTCTACGATCTGCGTTATTTACGCGTTCTACCGCGTTCGTGGCAGCCGGCGCGAGGAGTTAGAAGTGAATGGAAATTCGCTATATGATCGATGTGCTGGGTCCTGGCATACCACGGTGGCCATTGATCCTTTTTTCACTGCTGACCTAGTACTGAATCGCTGTTCGGTTTTGGGCCATTTGTTCGTTGCAAGGCCTGTTCCTTCTCCGTAAATAAAGCCCGCCTTGCCGATCCGCACGGCCGCAAGCCCCTTCCGTTCACGGCCCACAAGAAATCATCAAAGCACCAATGACAGCCAGGATCGAACGACCGCTTTCGCCGCATCTGCAAACCTACCGTTGGACGCTGACGATGATCCTGTCGATCGTCCACCGCGCCACCGGGGTTGCACTTTATTTCGGGACGCTGCTGCTGGCCTGGTGGTTGATCGCCGCCGCGTCCGGTCCAAGCGCCTATTCCTACGTCCAGGGCTTCATGGGCAGCTTCCTCGGCCGCCTGATCATGTTCGGCTACACCTGGGCGCTGCTGCACCATCTGTTGTCCGGCATCCGTCACTTCGTCTGGGACCTCGGTTACGGCTTCAAGCCGAACGAGCGTGAGACTTTGACCTGGGGCGCACTGATCGGCGGCATCACCTTGACCGTTCTGGTGTGGATCGTGGCTTACGCCGTGGGAGGTGGCCGATGAGCGACGCACGCGCGAAATCGATGCGGACCCCGCTGGGCCGCGTCCGCAACCTCGGCGCCGCCCATTCCGGCACCAGCGACTTCTGGCGCCAGCGCATCACCGCGGTTGCGATGACCTTGCTGATCGTGCCCGTGGTCGTGGTGGTGATCATGCTGCTCGGCCGCAACCAGGCCGGCGCTGCGCAGATCCTCGGCTCGCTGCCGATCGCGCTGATCATGCTGCTGTTCGTCATCGCGAGCTGCTGGCACATGAAGATCGGCATGCAGGTCGTGATCGAGGACTATGTCCACAGCGAGCCGCTTAAGCTCGTTGCGATCATGGCTAACAACTTCTTTGCGGTGACCGTGGCGCTCGCCTCGATCTACGCCCTCATCAAACTGTCCACTGGAGTCTAGCCCATGGCCGGCGGAGCAAATGGCAGCGCGAACGGCGCGCCCGCGACGAACGGAAAAGCCTATCCGATCGAGGACCACACCTACGACGTCGTCGTGGTCGGCGCAGGCGGTGCCGGACTGCGCGCGGTGGTCGGCTGCAGCGAAGCGGGCCTGCGCACGGCCTGCATCACCAAGGTGTTCCCGACCCGCTCGCACACCGTGGCGGCGCAGGGCGGCATCTCGGCCTCGCTCGGCAACATGCACCAGGACGACTGGCGCTGGCACATGTACGACACCGTCAAGGGGTCGGACTGGCTCGGCGACCAGGACGCGATCGAATACATGGTGCGCAATGCGCCCGACGCGGTCTACGAGCTCGAACATTGGGGCGTGCCGTTCTCGCGCACCGAAGACGGCAAGATCTATCAGCGTCCGTTCGGCGGCATGACCATCGACTTCGGCAAGAGCCAGGCGCAGCGCACCTGCGCCGCCGCCGACCGTACCGGCCACGCCATGCTGCACACGATGTATGGCCAGTCGCTGCGCCACGCCGCGGAGTTCTTCATCGAGTTCTTCGCCATCGACCTGATCATGGACGACCAGGGCGTCTGCCGCGGCGTCATCGCGCTGAAGCTCGACGACGGCACGCTGCACCGCTTCCGCGCCCAGACCACGATCCTGGCCACCGGCGGTTACGGCCGCGCCTACGCGTCCTGCACCTCGGCGCATACCTGCACCGGAGACGGCGGCGGCATGGCGCTGCGCGCCGGCCTGCCGCTGCAGGACATGGAATTCGTGCAGTTCCACCCCACTGGCATCTATGGCTCGGGTTGTCTGGTCACCGAGGGTGCACGCGGCGAAGGCGGCTATCTCGTCAACGCCGAGGGCGAGCGCTTCATGGAGCGCTATGCGCCGTCCGCCAAGGACCTCGCCTCGCGCGACGTCGTCTCGCGCGCGATGACCATCGAGATCCGCGAAGGCCGCGGCGTCGGCAAGAAGAAGGACCACATCTTCCTGCATCTCGACCATCTCGATCCGAAGGTGCTGGCCGAGCGTCTGCCGGGCATCTCCGAATCGGCCAAGATCTTCGCCAATGTCGACGTGACCCGCGAGCCGATCCCGATCGTGCCGACGGTGCACTACAACATGGGCGGCATCCCGACCAACTATCACGCCGAGGTGCTGACCAAGAAGGACGGCGACGACAACGCCATCGTGCCCGGCCTGATGGCGGTGGGCGAGGCGGCCTGCGTCTCCGTGCACGGCGCCAACCGGCTCGGCTCGAACTCGCTGATCGACCTCGTCGTGTTCGGACGCGCTGCCGCGCTGCGGCTCGCGGAGAAGCTGACGCCGAACGGCAAGCAGCCGGATCTGCCGAAGGACTCGGCCGACATGGCGCTCAGCCGGCTCGACCGTTATCGCTACGCCTCCGGCGGCACGCCGACGGCGAAGCTGCGCGAGAGCATGCAGCATGTGATGCAGACCAACTGCGCCGTGTTCCGCACCGGCGAAGTGCTGCAGGAAGGCCACAACCTGATCCACAAGGTCCATGGCGGCATCGGCGACATTGCCGTCTCCGACCGTTCGCTGGTGTGGAATTCCGACCTGATCGAGACCTTGGAGTTCGACAATCTGATCGCCCAGGCGGTGGTCACGATGGACTCCGCCGCCAATCGCACCGAGAGCCGCGGCGCGCATGCCCGCGAGGACTTCCCGGATCGCGACGACAAGAACTGGATGAAGCACACGCTGGCGTGGATCGACCAGAACGGCCAGACCACGATCGATTACCGCCCGGTGCACAACTACACCATGACCAACGACGTGCAGTACATCCCGCCGAAAGCGCGCGTGTACTGAGCCCGTCCGTCATAACAAAGAAGGCCTCCCGAAATGGCTGAGTTCGCACTTCCCAAGAATTCGCAGATCACCGGCGGCAAGACCTGGCCGAAGCCGGCGGGCGCTACCGAAGTCCGCGAGTTCAAGGTCTATCGTTGGAATCCGGATGACGGCAAGAATCCGAGCGTTGATACCTATTATGTCGACGTCAATGATTGCGGCCCGATGGTGCTCGACGGTCTGATCTGGATCAAGAACCATATCGATCCGTCGCTGACCTTCCGCCGCTCCTGCCGCGAGGGCGTGTGCGGCTCCTGCGCGATGAACATCGACGGCCAGAACACCCTGGCCTGCACCAAGTCGATGCACGACGTGAAGGACGGCGCGGTCAAGATCAACCCGCTGCCGCATCAGCCGGTGGTCAAGGACCTCGTACCGGATCTCACCAACTTCTACGCGCAATACGCTTCGATCGAGCCGTGGTTGAAGACGACCTCGCCGACGCCGCAGAAGGAATGGCGGCAGAGCCACGAGGATCGCGAAAAGCTCGACGGTCTCTACGAGTGCATCCTGTGCGCCTGCTGTTCGACCTCGTGCCCGAGCTATTGGTGGAACAGCCAGCGCTATCTCGGACCGGCGGCGCTGCTGCAGGCCAACCGGTGGGTCAAGGACAGCCGCGACGAGGCGACCGGCGAGCGGCTCGACAATCTCGAGGACCCGTTCCGGCTCTACCGCTGCCACACCATCATGAATTGCGCCAAGGCCTGCCCGAAGGGCCTCAACCCGGCCGAGGCGATCGCCGAGCTCAAGCTGAAGCTGGTCGAGCGCCAGATCTAGCCGGGCGCCAGCCGACCAAACGATCGATCATCGGAGCTTGCGCCCGGAACCGTCATAAGTTCCGGGCGCAGCTGGTTTGTAGCTTTGGCCGATTGCGTTAAGCTCGTGGTCTTTTGGGGGCCGGAGCGACCGTGCAGACCGCACAACGCAAATCGCTGATCATGCTGCGATGGATGATGGTGGCGTCGCTCGCGCTGCCGGTCGCGCTGTTCCTGGTCGCGGCCTATGTCTCCTACGGTTCGACCTGCGAGGAGGCCGATCGCGACATCCGCCGCTCGCTGGATGTCGTCCACGAGCATGCCGAGAAGGTGTTCGAGACCATCGACCGCAGCCTGTCGGAGATCGACGAAATCGTTCGTGATCTCTCCGACGCCGAGATCAAGGCCCGCGAGCAGGCGCTGCATGGCCGGCTGCGTCAGCTCTCGGATACTTTGCCGCAGATGAAGTCCGCCTGGGTGTTCGATGTCCAGGGTCGTCCGTTGGTGAGCAGCATGATCTATCCGGCGCCGGATATGATCTTCGCCGACCGAGACTACTTCAGCGCCCATGTGACGACCAACGCCGGCAGCTTCGTCGGTGCTGCACTGACGCCGCGGCCGCCCGACCATGGCGCTGCGTTCTTCAGTGTGAGCCGCCGCCGCCAGAGCGCGGACGGCCGCTTCACCGGCGTGATCCAGGCTTCGGTGCTGCCGGATTATTTCGAGCACTTTTATGCCCGGATCGGGCGCGCGCCGGGCAGCTACTTCGCGCTGCGCCGCTTCGACGGTCTTGTTCTGGCACGCTTTCCGGCGGCGCAGCGCAGCGCGGGCCCGCCGCCGAACGATGTTCCGGCGGCCGCCGCCGATACGGAGCAACTTGTCACCGAAACCTCGCCGATCGACGGACTCGAGCGCCGCGTCGGCTATCAGCGTCTCGCCGGATTTCCGGTCTACGTCTCGGCAGGGTTGGAGACGGCGACGATCCGCGATCGCTGGCTCGGCACGATGGGCCGGCACCTGATCTTCGGCATCCCGGCAACCGCGCTGCTCGTCGTCTTCCTGGCGATGGCGCGGCGCCGGACCGAGCGCTTCTATATCGAAGCGGCCCGTCGCCTGGAGGCGGAAGATGCCCTCAGGCACGGCCAGCGCATGGAAGCGCTGGGCCAGCTCACCGGCGGCGTCGCGCATGATTTCAACAATCTCCTGACCGTCATTCGGGCGTCAGCCGACCTGCTGCGCCGCGCCAACCTGCCGGAGGAGCGGCGGCTGCGCTACATTGATGCGATCTCGGACACCGTGGCGCGCGCGTCCAAATTGACGTCTCAGCTCCTCGCCTTCGCCCGGCGCCAAACGCTGAAGCCGGAGGTGTTCGACATCAGCCGCAGCGTCGTCACGCTGCGCGACATGGTCAAGACGCTGGTGGGCTCGCGCATCGAGATCGTGACCTCCGTTCCCGACGAGCCCTGCTACGTCAACGCCGATGCCGGCCAGTTCGAAACGGCCCTCATCAACATGGCGGTCAATGCGCGGGATGCGATGGCCGGTCAGGGCCAACTGGTGATCAGTGTGACGGCAGCGCCCGATCTGCCGACGCCGGCGGCGCCGCAGGAGCGTCCGCCGCTCGGCTATGTCGCGCTCGCTGTCCAGGACACCGGCATCGGTATTCCTCAGCAGCAGTTCAGTCGGATCTTCGAACCGTTCTTCACCACCAAGACGATCGGCCAGGGCACCGGGCTCGGCCTGTCGCAGGTGTTCGGTTTCGCCAAGCAGTCCGGTGGCGAGATCGGTGTGACCAGCGAACTCGGCAAGGGCACCACGTTCACGCTTTATCTGCCGCGTGTCGCGCCGGCCGAGCAGCCAAGGGGCGATGCTGGCGGGCATGCGGTGCCGATCGGCGGCCGGGGCATGGCGGTGCTTGTGGTCGAGGACAATATCGACGTGGGCAGATCCGCGACCGAGGCGCTCGCCGAGCTCGGCTATCTCACGACCCTCGTCGACAACGCCAGGGACGCCCTGGAAGAGCTGATCGACGGCGGGAGCCGGTTCGATGTCGTTTTCACCGACGTCGTGATGCCGGGGATGACCGGTCTCGAACTTGCCGAGGAGATTCGCCGGCTCGAGCTCAACATCCCCATAGTGCTGGCGAGTGGCTACAGCCATGTGCTGGCGCAGCAGGGTACCAACGGCTTCGAACTGTTGCGCAAGCCGTATTCGATCGAAGAATTGTCGCGCGTGCTGCACAAGGTGGTGCCGGTCCCGCTCCACCGTGCGCCGCCGGTGGCTCCGAGCTCGGAGATGCGCTGATCATCGGAGCGGGAACTGAGTCGCGGAACCTTCTACTTGGCCCGCCGTTGTCCGCGAATGGGACAGGTCCAGGACATCGCGCGGCCCGCTGTGTCGTCGGCTGATGAGGCGCCGATCATCGAGATCGCCGCCGAAAACGGCGCGCAGGTCGAGCCGCCTCCGCCGGAGGTGGTGGAGCCCGACCCTGAACTGTCGCCGGAGGAAGCCGAACAGGTCCGCAAGCGCTATCTGCTGACGCGGTTCTGGATCAGCGCACGCGGCTATTGGGGAGCAGCCGGCGACCGCCTGGCCTGGCCGTTCACGATCGGCCTTCTGATCCTGATCGTCGGCACCGTCGCGTTTCAATATGGCATCAACGTCTGGAATCGGTCGATCTTCGACGCGATCGAGAAGCGCGACTCGGCGACCGTTTTCCATCTGACCGCGATCTTCTTCCCGCTGGCGATCGGCAGCGTGATTCTGGCCGTCTCGCAGGTCTATGCCCGGATGGCGATCCAGCGCCGCTGGCGCGCCTGGCTGACGAACAGCATCATCACGCGCTGGCTGGCCTCCGGGCGCTACTATCAGCTCAATCTCGTCAGTGGCGATCACAAGAACCCGGAATACAGGATCGCTGAGGATCTGCGCATCGCGACCGACTCACCGGTCGATTTCGTGGCCGGGGTCACCTCGGCGCTGCTCTCGGCTGCAACCTTCATCGTCGTACTCTGGACCATTGGCGGTGCGCTCACATTGCGCTTGGGCGGCACGGAGCTCACGATCCCGGGCTTCCTCGTGCTGGCCGCGGTGATCTACGCCGCCATCGCTTCGGGCTCGATCGTGACGATCGGCCGTCGCTTTGTGCAGACGTCCGAGGACAAGAATCAGGCAGAGGCCGACTTCCGCTACGCGCTGACGCGCGTGCGCGAAAACGGCGAAAGCATCGCGTTGCTCGGCGGCGAAGCCGAGGAGCGTGCTGGCATCGATCGGACGTTCGGCAACGTCCTGGGACAATGGGCGCGGCTCGCCGGGCAGCACATGCGCACGACACTTGTGTCGCAGGGCTCGAGCCTCATCGCGCCGGTCGTGCCGCTGTTGCTGTGCGCACCGAAGTTTCTCGATGGCAGCATGACGCTTGGTCAGGTCATGCAGGCTGCGAGCGCGTTCACCATCGTGCAGACCGCCTTCGGCTGGTTGGTCGACAATTATCCGCGGCTGGCGGACTGGAATGCCTGCGCCCGCCGCATTGCCTCGTTGATGATGTCGCTCGATGCGCTCGAACGCGCGGAGCGCGGCGATGGACTCGGCCGCATCAAGCATGGCGAGACGACGGGCGACGCAATGCTGAGCTTGAACGATCTTTCGGTGACGCTCGATGACGGCACTGCGGTCGTCGGCGAGACCGAGGTCGTGGTCGATCCCGGCGAACGTCTGCTCGTGGCCGGCGAGTCGGGGACCGGCAAGAGCACTCTTGTGCGCGCCATTGCCGGCCTGTGGCCGTGGGGCGGTGGCAGCATCAACTTTCATCCCGATCGCCGCCTGTTCATGTTGCCGCAGCGGCCCTACGTGCCGTCAGGCAGTCTGCGCCGTGCGGTGGCCTATCCCGGCGCAGCTGAGGATTGGCCTGTCGAGCAGGTCGCCGACGCGCTGCACAAGGTCGGACTCGATCATCTCAAGGATCGGATCGAGGAAGAGGCTCCTTGGGATCAAACCCTGTCCGGCGGCGAGAAGCAGCGCCTCGCCTTCGCGCGACTGTTGCTGCACAGCCCGGATATCGTGGTGCTCGACGAGGCCACCTCCGCGCTCGATGAGAAGAGCCAGGATCGCATGATGCAGGTCGTGACGAGCGAGCTGCCGAAGGCGACCATCGTCAGCGTCGCGCATCGTGCTGAGCTCGAAGCGTTTCACAGCCGGAAGATCGTGCTGGAACGGCGCAAGGGCGGCGCCAAGCTCGTGAGCGATATCGACCTGATCCCGCGCAAAGGTAAGCGGCGCCTCATCGGCCGGTTTCTGCGCCAGCGCAAGCAGCTCTGAACGGGCGCGTGAGGTCGCCGATCAACGACGATCGTGCCGCGCACGGTCTCAGAGAGGACACAATCGCGCCACGCCCTCCGCATTGGAGTCCGCTGCAAAACCGGCTATCACACGTCGCCTCAGCTCAGGACGCGACTTTGACGCCAGACAACGATCCTTCTCCCGCCCCCTTTGGAGCCTTCGCTCCCAACGCCGCGCAGGCGCTCGTCGTCCGGGTTGCGCGCGGATCCGGCTTGAAGCGTGGTGCATTCCGGCCGATGCTGACCCGCATCGTCAATCTGCTCCGCGCGGGACCGCTCGATGTCGACTATCAAGGGGCGCGTTTCCGCTTTCATCATCAGGTCAGCGCGACGGAGCGCGGAGCCCTGTTCAATCCCGAGTATAATCGTGAGGAGCTGGATTTTCTGCGCAGTCACATTCCGCCGGGCGGAGTGGCGGTCGATGTTGGCGCCAATGTCGGCACCTTCGCATTGCCGCTCGCGCGCCATGTCGGGCCGACCGGCCTGGTGATCGCGATCGAGCCGCATCCCGTGACCCATGCGCGGCTTGCCTTCAACCGCGATGCCTCGGCCCTGCCGCAAGTGAAGCTGTTCGCCGTCGCGGCCGGCGATAGCGATGGCGAGGTGATGATCGAAACCGATGGCGTCAATCTCGGCGCCAGCCACATCGTGGTCGGCGCCGCCGGGAGTGAGGCCATCAAGGTTCCATCGCTGCGGCTGCAGGCCATCCTCGAACAGGCTGGCGCGACCCGGATCGACGCGTTGAAGATCGATGTCGAGGGATTCGAGGATCGCGTTCTGACCTGCTTCTTCAGACATGCCCCTGACCTGCTGTGGCCGCGCGCGGTCGTCATCGAACATCTGTCCCGCGACGAATGGCAGAACGATTGCCTCGCAGACATGATCGGCCGGGGCTATCGCGAGATCGGGCGGACACGCAGCAACACGCTGCTGCTGCGCGGCTGAATTCGCCGCACCGGTTCCGTTGCGGAGGTCGGAACATCGCGGCGCGCCGCGGCGTTATCGCTCCTGACATTCCAGGGAGCGGACCATGAGCAACAACGACATGCGCGATCAGGATCGCGCCTGGGACCTGATGAAGAAGATCGGCTTTGCCATGCTGGTCACGCGCGACGGTAACAAGCTCCGTGCGCGGCCGATGAGCGCCTATCTCGCGCGTGACGAGAACATGATCTACTTCCTCACTGATGCGCGGCATCACAAGGATGAGGAGATCGCGCGCAATCCCCAGGTCAATTTGTCATTCGCGGATGCAGGCAGCCAGACATACGTATCGCTGACCGGGACCGCCGCCGTTTCGAACGACCGCAACAAGATCCGCGACCTGTTCACGACGACGGCAAAAGCGTGGTGGGACAGCGCCGAGGATCCGAACATTCGGCTGCTGAAGATCACGCCCGATGACGCCGAGTTCTGGGATTCTCCGGGTACAGTTGTCAGCTACGTCAAAATGGCGGCCGCAGCCGTCACCGGCACGCGTCCCGACATCGGCGACAACCGCAAGGTTTCGATGTGATGCCGATCGAGCCGCCCGAGATTCCGCCGGCGACGCCGGGTCGTCCGATGGAGCCACCCCCGGAGGACCCGCTCGGCAATCCGAATCCCGAAGTGCCGCCGCCGATGCACGAGCCGGATATGCCGGCGCCTCCGCGCGAGCTGCCGGGCGAAACACCCAGCGAGGTGCCGGCGCGCGGACCGCAGGGGCCGACCACGCCGAATCCGGCCACGGATTGATCGTGGTTGAGCCGTGATGATGATGGACAGAGCAGGGTACCGGCGTATGCCGGCACCGCAGCGTTAAATCCCGGCAAGCCCTTGAAAATCAAGGTTGAATGGAACATGAATGACGGCGGTCCGGCAGCCGGTTCACGTCGAAATAAATCGCCGCGCGAATTTGAACCCCGCCACAATCCAGCCTAACGCATAGCTGTTGATCACGCCGTGCTTCAAAAAGAACGTCTCGGGAAAACAATTCACATGAGCAAACTTCGCGTCCTGCTGCTTGCGACGACCGCGCTGTCGGCAATGCAACTGACGAGCTCCGGATCCTACGCGCAGGGGACGCCGATGGTCGTCGCCCAAGGTTCGGGCGGCGGCGAAGTCGGTCCGGACGGCCGACCGAAACAGCAGCCGCAAGGTCAGCCGCAGCGACCCGGCCCCGGCGCGCCGCCACCGCATCAGGCTGCGCCTCCGCCGCCTCCCGCGCCGCCGCCGGCTGCTGCGCCACGCCCGGCACCTCCGCCGCCCGCGCCGCCACCGGCA
>NZ_JABFDP010000056.1:0-27988 GCF_013179005.1 Bradyrhizobium denitrificans
GCCTTGGCGTGCAGGATCAGGCGGGTCGAATCCGCCTTGGGGTCGCAGCCGACGATCAGGATCCGATGACCCATCTCGGCCAGCGCGGCCAGGGTGTTTTGCGACGTCGTCGATTTGCCGATGCCGCCTTTGCCGTAGAATGCGATTTGTCGCAGCGATGCCATTCTGCTCTCCATCAACCGATTGCCAATGTCACGCCCGCTCATCCGCAGGGCGTGACCGCGTCCTCTCATGTGTCCGAACCGGCAGACGGGTTATTGGGAAGGAGAGCATCGCTCGTCCGAAGCGTCGGCGTGCACTCAGCCCTCAACCATTGCCTGACCAGAGTTTTGCAACGGCTGTGCCAGTGCCCGCAGCGAGCCAAAACAACCATGTTTATAAGGAGATGAAGAGCAGTCCGCCGATCGATGCGGGTTGTTGCAAACCCGACATCGGAACGCTTCGCAAGATCTGGTTCAGCCTCGCGCTGTCCGAAACGACACATCGGCGGCGGTTTTGCAACGCGCCAGGGCCCGGAACGAGATTTGCTAGATCTTCATCGCAGCCTTGCGGCAGAAGCGCTGAGATCGTTGAGGAGGATGCAATGCAGATCGGAGTTGAAACGGCAAAAGCAGTGGACCAGCGACGCGTGTTCGTGATCGATGACGATGAGATCACGCGCGCCGCCCTGCAGTTCATGTTGCACGACGAAATCGAGACACATGAGCTGGCGACACCGGAAGAGGCCTATGAGAAGGGCGTCGATTGGCTGGTGCCGAACGTGGTGCTGCTCGGCGTGTCGTTCCTGAAGCAGCGGGGGCCAGAGCTGGTGCGCGAGATCGCCGCCAGGTTCAAGGGCGTGCGCATCCTGATCGTGACCGCCAAGGCCGACGAGGCGATCGCCATCGAAGGACTGAAAGCCGGCGCGCATGGCGCCGTGGTCAAGCCGCTCACGATCGAGTCGGTGCGCAAGAAGGTCGACACCATTCTCGGCCGCGCCGGCGGCGCCCAGCTGGTGCAGCTCGGCGGCCTCTGACATGGCGACCGTGGTGTTCTACGAGAAGCCGGGCTGCGGTACCAATGCCCGGCAGAAGCTGATGCTGACGCGCGCCGGTCACGAGGTCGTCGCGAGAAACCTCCTGACCGAACCTTGGACCGGCGAGCGGTTGCGCGGCTATTTCGCCGGGACGCCGATCTGGTCGTGGTTCAACCCGGCCTCGCCGCGCGTCAAATCCGGCGAGATCGAGCCGGAGAGGATCGAGGCCGTCGCGGCGATCGATCTGATGCTGGAAGATCCGCTGCTGATCCGGCGTCCGCTGATCGAGGCCGACGGCCAATGCTGTGCCGGCTTCGACCGCGAACCGGTGCTGTCGCTGCTGCAGCGGGACGAGGATCTGAACGACGTCCAGGGCTGTACACGTCCCGATGCGGCGACACCATGTCCGGAGCCGCGCTGAGCGGCTCCGGCTGATCCTTCAGCGCTTCAAGACCATCACCAGACGGTCGACGCGCTTGCCCTGCTTGAAGTGGGACTCGACGATCTCGTCGATATCCTCCGGCTTGGTCGGCCGATACCAGATGCCGTCGGGATAGACCACCATCATCGGTCCGGCGCTGCAGAAGCCGAAGCAGCCGGCGGCGGTGACTCCGATATCCGTCAGCCGCTGCGCCTCGATGGTCTTGGTGAGCCGGTCCCACAATGGCTGCACGCCGAGCGCGCCGCAGCTGCCGCGCGGATGGCCCGGCGGACGCTGGGTCAGGCAGACGAAGGCGTGATATTTGTAGAGCTGGGGAGGCTCGAAAGCGTCATCCGCCTCGGCGACATCGGTCTCGCTCATGACGCCGGCGCCTTGATGCCCTTGTCGGCCAGCAGGGTCGCGAGCTCACCGGCCTGGAACATCTCGCGCACGATGTCGCAGCCGCCGACAAATTCGCCCTTCACATAAAGCTGCGGAATGGTCGGCCAGTTGGAGAATTCCTTGATGCCCTCGCGGATGAAGGGATCGGCCAGCACGTTGACGCTTTCATAGGGCACGTCGAGCTTGGCCAGGATCTGCGCCACCGCTGCGGAGAAGCCGCATTGCGGCGCCGCCGGCACGCCCTTCATGAAGAGAACGATATCATTGCTGTCGATCAGCTTCTGAATACGTTCGGATGTCGACATTGACTTGATCCTTTCTCGTGGATGCGACCGATCAGCTCGGCGGCCCCGCTCATTTCGGCAATGACGTCTCGAGCGCCAGCGCATGCAGAACACCGCCCATCTGGCCCTTGAGGGCCGAATAGACCATCTGATGCTGCTGCACCCGGCTCTTCCCGGCGAAAGCCTGTGAGGTGACGCGCGCCGAATAATGGTCGCCGTCTCCGGCCAGATCCTCGATCACGACGACCGCATCCGGGAACGCCTCCTTGATCAGACGTTCGATATCAGTTGCTGCCATCGCCATCGCCGTCACTCCCGCTCGATTGATGAAGGCGTCATGCAAGCTCCGAACCAGCGCATTGTCCGGCCGCAATCCCCGGCTCGTCGTCATTCGACGGGCTATCGAGACCAGACCACTGCTGCGACACGTCGCCTTTGCGACATCAACAACAATGCGAGGCGACGGCCGCGTTGAGAACACAACATCGGCCGGCCCTCACGGCCCGTGTCGCGCTTGGAGAAGCGCCAATAGCCCCGGCCGCCCAAACGGTCCGCGTCTTGCAATGATTTGATCGAGGTCAATGCAAATGCTCGAACTCGTCAGCGAACCCGAGACGATCAACTTCGGCGATCTTCCCGAGGAGATCGACGCGCTGCTGCAGCAGGGCGTGGCCGCATACCGGCGCGACCACGCGCGGGCGGACCGGCTGTTTCGCCAGGCGCTGGCCGCCGCTCCTCACGAGCTGCCGACCTATTTCTGTCTTTATAAGATCCACACCTATCAGGGCCATCTCGAGGAGGCCAAGGCGGTGGCCGAACTCGGCCTCGCAGAGGCCGCGCGCCAGGCCGGCTGGCCCGCGGATTGGCGATGCTGGGTGCCGTTCGATCCGCTGCCCGACGGTGCCGGCCGCTTCGCGCTCTACACGCTGAAAGCGCTGGCCTTCATTCATCTGCGCCAGAACGAGGTGGCAGACGCGGCCGAGATGCTCGCAACGTTGCGCCGGCTCGATCCATCCGGCGCGGTCGGCTGGCCTGTGGTCGCAGCGCTCGCCGACGGCCTCGGGTCGGAGTGAGGCACAGCCCAATATGGACATGAATCCGAACCAGCATTCGCCAGTGCGAACCAGGACCATGAGAGGACCCCACGGATGATGAGCATGCACGCCGCGCCCCCTCCCTCCCCGGCCCAGACCGCCGTCGCAACGGGCTCGCAGGATGCCGCCGAGAGCGTCATCGCAGCGCTGCGGACGGTCTATGACCCGGAGATTCCGGTCAATGTCTACGACCTCGGGCTGGTCTATCGGATCGCGCATGAGGGTGGCGGCGCCGTCGAGATCGACATGACGTTGACGGCGCCCGGCTGCCCGGTCGCGAGCGAGATCGTCCGCATGGTGGAGGACGCCGTGCAGGCTGTCGACGGTGTCGCGTCGGTGAAGGTCACGCTGGTGTTCGAGCCGCCCTGGGACAAGTCACGGATGTCGGAAGAGACCGCCTTGGAGCTGGGTTTGCTGTAACGCGCCCGGCGCGCAGTCAGAAGCAGGAGCATCGTATGCCCACAGAGAGCACCATCAAGCTTACCGCCGGTGACGGCCACACGTTCCAGGCCTTTCGCGCCGATCCGGCCGAGTCGCCGAGAGGCGCGATCGTCGTGCTGCCCGACGACAATGACGGCCCGCGCAGGCTCCGCAAGGTCGCCGACGCCTTCACGGCCAGTGGATATGTCGTGATCACGCCGGAACTGTCAGCCATGGCCGAGCCTGCCCCAGACAGCGAGCCGTCGGCAGCGTTGCCGGATCCGGCTGAGCGGCTGCTCGCCGAGATCCAGTCGACGGTGGACAGCGTCAAGGAGTGCGGGAAGGTTGCCGTCATCGGCTACGGTGCCGGCGGCGGGCTTGCCTATGACGCGGCGAACCGCGTATCCGGCCTTGCCTGCGCCGTCAGCTACTACGCGACCGGCGTGGTCGAGGCGGCCGGAGCCAAACGCAAGGTGCCGACGCTGCTGCATTTCGGCGAAGCCGATGCGGTCGTGCCGTTTCCCGCGGTCAGCATGTTCCGCGCCCATCATCCCGAGGTCAGCGCATTCTCGTATCCCCATGCCGCTCACGATTTCGATGGCGACGGCGACACTTATGACGAAGCCGCGGCGGCACTTGCCCAGCAGCGAACCCTCGCCTGGATCTCGCAATACGTCGTCGGCCAGCCGCCGATCTCGCTGAAGAACGCCGGCGCCTATGCGCTCGCCAAGGTCGACAAGAAAAAGAAGAAGAAGGCCGACGACGACATGGGACCACCGATGGAGTGAGGGCGCCGCAGATGCTGCCAACCACCATTCTGATCGACGAGCAGCCGCGCTGCGTGGTGCGGCCCAACGACACCAAGGACCTCAACCGCTTCATCCGCAACGGCAAGCTTTATCTGCTGGCGGAGAAGCCGGACGGCAGGATTACCCACCGCAGCGCCAGCGATGCCGAGATGACGCAATGGCAGAACGCGCTGGCCCTGCACCGCGCCTGGGGCGGCGACGACGAACACTTTTTCGGAGTACCGTTGTATTAGTTGCGATCGATAGGGCGGACAAAGGCGCCCGCGACGGGAACGAGTTCGCTCCGCCGGCTGCGCGCCGTGCCCGCCATTCCGACAACAGCACGACCCGCCAAGCCCCGGTGGGTAGGCTTCGCTTTGCCCACCCTACGCCTCGCATCTCCGTTATTGCGAGCGCAGCGACGCAATCCAGGATCACGCGACGACTCTGGACTACTTCGTCGCCTTCGGCGCCTCGCAATGATGCTGCGGCTGGCTCAAGGCCGCGCCGCGCGGGCGTCGTGCGGATTGCCGGCCTGGTTGCGCATCCAGTCGGCGAGCTTGGTCATGGCGGCGTCGACATCCTGTCGCGCCTGCACGTCCGCGACGGTTTCCTCCAGCGCGCCGCGCATGCACAGCAGCCAGGCGTCGCGTTCGGCATTGCCGATGGGAAAGCCCAGGTGGCGCTGGCGCAGCCGCGGATGGCCCTTCTCCGGCGAATAGAGCTTCGGGCCGCCGAGCCATTCCGAGAGATAGCGCTTCAGGATCACCTTGATCGGCCCCAGATTGGTGCCGTGCATGTCGCGGACCTGCTTGGCCTCCGGCAGCGTGTCCATCCGGTGGTAGAACGACTCGACCAGGCGATCGACCACCACGGCCCCGCCGATCCGCTCGTAGGGCGTGACGACCGGCCCTGCGGCCAAAGCTCCGGTCTCTGAAGTCCCAGCGTCCGCCATACGGCAATTCCCGTCTCTCTTCGTCCAAGCTTCT
This sequence comes from Bradyrhizobium denitrificans, assembly GCF_013179005.1. NCBI lineage: Bacteria > Pseudomonadati > Pseudomonadota > Alphaproteobacteria > Hyphomicrobiales > Nitrobacteraceae > Bradyrhizobium > Bradyrhizobium denitrificans. The sequence continues at coordinate 5,414 of NZ_JABFDP010000056.1, forward strand.
ATTCGTCCAAGCTCGGCTGCAGGATGACCTCGGCCGGTGCACCCGGCCCCTGCTCGTCCACGAGCTCCAGCGCATCGACCCGCGACAATCCGGCGCCGCTGTCCATCAGCACGATAGCGTCCCTGGGCATGCTGGCAAGAGCCTCGATCAGCTTGGCGACGGTCACGGTGCCTCCTTCACGCAGCATCCTGCCCGGCGACAGGCGCGCCGGCCTCATCAAAATTCAGCGTCACCGGATCTTCTTCCAGCATGACGATTTCGGCACGGCTCAACATGCCGTTGGCGTGATAGCTGTAGCGATGGGTCAGCTCGATCTCGCCATAGACCACCTTCTCGAATCCGGTCAGCGCGCCTGCGGCGTCGAAGTAGCCCCGGATGAAGGTATTGCGGTTGGACAGCTGCTCCGGTGCGATCGCGGTCACCAGCCGCAGCGGCAGCTTGACGCCCGTATACGAGACGAAGAATCTGCAGTCCTGTCCTGTATCCGTCATCGCGCTGCCGCCTGAGGCCTGATGCACCGACGCGGCCGTCACGCGACGGCCGCGGCCTTCAAGGCTTCGACCTGGTCGCGTGCGACCTTGAACATGCCGCGGCCACCGGCGAAGGTCTGGTAGGCCTTCATGCCGATCGCCTCGCTCAGTTTGTTGAACCATTGCTGCGGCGTCAGCGCAGCCGGCCGCTCGCTGATCTCGGCAACGGTCCCGTCCGGCGCAAAGCGAACATGAAGCGTGATATTCTCCATCGGTCCCTCCTGTTACAGACCCGAGCCGAAGCCCAGGAGCTCGATCTTGACGTTCTCGGTGCCAAGGATGGTCGCCTGGCAAGCCAGGCGGGATTTCGAGCCGACGCCGACGATGGTGTCGAGCTTCTCGTTCTCCAGCCTGGTGACCTTCGACACGCCCTTGCGTCCTTCCTGCAGGAAGATGTGGCAGGAGCCGCACTTCGCCTGGCCCTCGCATTTGTGCGGGATCTCGACCTCAGCGCCGAGCAGCGCTGCCAGAATGGTGGTGCCCTCGCCCACTTCGATCGTCTTGCCCGAAGGCATTACCGTCAATGTCGCCACTTGGATTCTCCTTTTGCAGTTTGGGATCAGAACTCGTCAGTAGATCGCCGCGCCCGCTCCGACGTTGACCGAGGCGTCCTTCATGGTCGCGACGATGAAGGCGATCTGGTCCGTGGTCAGATGGACGTGGAACGGCAGAGCGACCACGCGATCGGCGACCTTCTCGGTGACGAGGTAGTCGCCGCGGCGGTAGCCCATGTCGAAATAGTGCCGCTGCAGATGCAATGGATTCGAATAGGCGACCGCCTCGACCTGCTCGACCCTGAGATCCTCGACGATGGAGTCGCGGCTCGACTTCGAGAACCGCGTGCCGAGATGGACCTGGTAGAGGAACCAGTTCACCTCGGTGACGTCAGGGCCGACATAGGGATCCTTGATGCCCTCGAAGGACTGCACCTGGCTGTAATAGATCTGCTCGATCAACCGGCGGCGCTACAGGATCTCGTCGATCCGCTTGAGCTGCGCCAACCCGAGCGCCGCGGTAACGTCGCTGATGATGGCGTTATGCGATGGCGTGCTGCTGACGACCACCGACGAACGCTCGTCGAGGCGATGCAGGCGGTGACGACGCACTGCGACCGCGATGTCGACATCGTCGGTGACGATCATGCCGCCCTCGCCGCAGGTCAGCGCGAATGGCTGCGAGAAGTCGAACACCGAGGCGGCCCCGAAGGTGCCGACCAGAGCGCCCTGATATTTCGAGCCGATCGCCTCGGTCGAATCCTCGATGACAGCCAGATTGTGCGCCTTTGCGATCGCCTGCAGCTCCGACCATTTGGCCGGGTGGCCGTTGGTGTTGCCGGCGAGGATCGCCTTGGTCCTTTCCGTGATCCGAGCCTCGACCTTGCTCGGCGCCAGCGTGCCCGAGTAATAGTCGATATCCGCAAACACCGGCTTGGCGCCGACGATGCTGATCGCATGCGCGACCTCGCGGAACGAATAGGACGACGCGATGACCTCATCGCCCGGCCCGATCCCCATCGCCTTCAGCACCAGCAGCAGGCCGAGCGTTCCGCTTGGCACCGCGATGGCATATTTGCGCCCGAGATAGGCGGCGAACGCCGCCTCGAACTCGTCGACCAGCGGACCGCAGGACAGTCGCGGCGAGCGCAACGCGGCGTCGACCGCCGCGATCTCCGCCGTCGTGATGTCCGGATCGGACAGAGGGATGAAGCCCGCCTCCACCGGCGTCAACTCCGCTTCATCCTGTTCCTGGCGATCGGCATCATGCACCAGATAGGGCTTTGTCATGATCAGCCCCGCTTGGCCAGGATGAGGCCGGTGGCCTTCGCGGGATCGTCGGTCACCCCCGCACAATGATCACTGGCATCGAGCAGATGAAGATCGAAAGCCGCGTAGCTACGGAACGGCGCTTCGGTAACATCCGACGCATCGCAACGCGTCAGCGCCAGCTTCGGGAAGCGGCGGCGCAGTTCGCCGAACGCCATGCTGCCGGCGTCGGGTCGCTCGAGCACCTGCGCGATCTCATTCAGTTCCTGCTCGGCCAATGCCATGTCGCCCGTCCTCCTCTACTGCCAAAAGATCCGCTCGGGGTCGGCATTCAGCTCGTCGACCGCCGCGGTCAACCGCTGGTGCACGCTGTGCAGCTCCCAGATCCCCTGAGCGTGGTCTCTCCAGAACAGCTTCCACATTGTATTCGCGGGGTCGTGGCGCAGCAGCGCCACGTCGATCACCCCGCCATCCTTGTCGATGTTGCGCGAGCAGCACGGACTCTGGACGTGATAACCGTCATCGACCGGCGATACCGTCGGCTCGACATAGCGATAGCGCTTGCGCGACTTCAGCGCGCGCTCGATCCGCTTGCGATCCAATTCGTTCGGATGCGCAGGAAGGACGAGGCAGAGCTGACGCGCGATTGCGGCCATGGCTGTTCATCGCCCCTCAACCGGGACGATCTCCTCTTCGAGACAGCCCACGACGAGCTGCTCGCCAAACTCGACCAGATAGATCGGCACATTGGCTTCGGTGTGCGTCCCGACCTGCACGATCTCGCCGAGATCGCCGACGCCGACAAGCTTGGCCTCGGCCGGCGCATTCGGAAACGAGCCATCATTGACGAGGTCGATCAGCGCCTTGACGCGCTGACCCCATTGATATCTCGGCAGACGCGGTTCAATCATGACTGATAGGCTCCCGGCAGCGGCAGCTCATCGTCGACCTCCCCGCGGGGAACGGTCGATTCGAGCTCCTTGCGTTTCATGCCGACGCGGTTTCCGCTTTCGAGAAACTCGACGCCGTAGATGTAGAACTGCTGCAGGAACGTGCCGATCGAGACGACGTAGCCGATCTCGCCCTTCTTCGCGAGGATCTCGCCGATCTCCTTGCCCGCATAGGTGCCGTCGTTGCGGATGGTGCGCTTCGCCTTCACCTTCTCGCCGAAGGTGAAGTATGGCGGCGCGGACAGTTCCACCACTTCGCTGTCACGAACGATGTTGCTCATGCCGGTTTCTCCATCGCTGCTCCAGAACGGTTATCGAGTCGGCCTCGCGCCATCTCCCGCACCAGCGGATCCTCGTCTTTCGCCAGTTCATGGAGCTCGCTGAGCGCGATCCGGCTCGCGACTTCATGGCGGACCCGCCAATCGGAGTCCTTGCGCATCGCGGTGAGAAGATCGGGCGCCAGGCGCTCGGCGATTTCAAGCCGCACGCGGGCATCGGGATCGCTGATCATGCCGAGAAGCCAATCGCTCGGGATCCGCCGCGCGACGACGCGGCGGACCTCGGCCTCGGGGTCACCCATCATGCGGCCGAGCACCGACGGCACGATGCGGCGCGCAACGACGAGACGGACGTAATAGTCGTCGTCCATCATCATCGGCATCAGGTCTTCCGGATCGAGCACGGTGGCGATGCGGATGCGGACCTCCCGATGCGGATCGTGGCGCAGCCGCAGCACCAGCCGCTTCGGCAGCCGCCGTGCCGCGTTCCAACGCACGGTTTCCTCGGGATCGTCGAGCAGCGGCGGCAGGTAGAACGGGCTGGCATGCTTGGCCGCGATCGCACGCACCTCGAAATGCGGGTGCTTGACATAGTCGTTGGCAAGCGCCGGATTCCAGTTGAAGAAGCGGTCGATGCGCCGGGCATAGCGGTCGTGCACGCAGGCGTGCCGAAGCCGGCAGCCGCCGGCGGCGCTGAGCTGCTCGTGGGCGCAGCCGGCGCAGCTGATCTCGTGGCCCTGCCAGTCGATGGCCTCGTCGATGTCGTCACTCATCGTCGAGCTCCACCCGGTCGACGACCTCGAGCAGCACCCGCGCCCCGATCTTGTCGCTGGGATCGAGGTCGAGCAGCTTCTGCACAGCGAGCCGACCCTCCACCAGATTGCCGAGCCGCATCTGCAAATACGCGTAGCCCTTCAGCGTGAACATGAAGAAGCGCGGCAGCATATGGTCGAAACTGCCGAACGCGGCATGCTCGGGCCGGACATCGCGCCAGTGCGGCGGCAGATGATTTTCGACCGCAGCCTTGGCCAAGCAGCGCTTGGCGATCCGCAACGCGTCGGTGAGCCGCCCCTTGTAGAAATAGAAGCGATAGAAGCCGATCAGGACCGCCGCATGGTCGGGCGCCAGCGCCTCGGCCTGCTTCAGATGCGTCTCCGCGACCTCATCGACATGATAGCTCTGGCCGGCCAGCCAGAGATGATGCTCGGCCTCCTCAGGCAGGCCGCCACCAAGCAGCGCATCCGCAAGCAGCGCGTCCTCGATGGCAGTCTGGGAGCTGGGCCGGGCATCGGTGGGCATGGTTCGCTGTCCTAGTCCTGCAGCGCCTTCAGCGCGTGGCTGGAGCACGACACCTGCTTCGGGTCGTGGAACACCAGGCCGGTCTGGGTCGCCGTATCGGCGAAGTCGATGGTGACGCCGTCGAGCAGCAGCCGGCTCTCGGCTGGCAGGAACAGCTTGACGCCGTCACGCTCGACCACCGCATCGCCGGGCTGCGGCGTCGCGAGCACGCTAATGTCAGCAGCCAGACCCGAACAGCCGCCGGGAGACACAGCGAGGCGGAAGCCCGAGCCCGCGGTGCCGTCGGCCCGTAGCATCATGCGCATGAACTTCTGCGCAGCTGGCGTGAGAGTGAAGTTCATCGGGGTCTCCTCAGGCCGGCGGCTGGTAGCGCGGGAACGAATTGTCGATCACGCAGGTGTTGTCGACCGGGCAGACGGCGGCACATTGCGGCTCGTCGAAATGGCCGATGCACTCGGTGCACTTCTTCGGGTCGATCACGAACGTGCCGTTCTTCTCGGAGATCGCCACGTTCGGACATTCGGGCTCGCAAGCCGAGCAGCTCGTGCATTGCGAGGCAATGATCTTCAACGTCATGAATTGCTCCTGTCGAAAGGGACCGGCGGCGACAGCGCGCCGCCGGGTTCGCGTGTTACGCTGCTGAGATCAGAGCGCCCTGGCGGATCTCGGCGTCGCCGCGCACGACGTGCTGGATCTCGCCGCTGTTGACCTTGTCGAGATAGCTCTTGAACCAGGCGATCGCCGATTTCTCGATGAACTCATGAGCGAACTGATCGACCGGCTCGATACCGGCGGCCTGCAGGTCGCTCTTCGGGCAGCCGCCGATCTTGGCCACGAACACCGCATGGCAGTCGTTGATGGCACGGATCACGGTTTCCAGGCTGTCCTCGTCGCCATAGCCACCCTGGCAGTACAGATCGACGCGGCGATGACCGACGAACTTCGCTCCAGCCGTCGAGAGCTCGTAGACCTGGAACTCCTTGGCATGGCCGAAATGCTCGTTGATCAGGCCCGAGCCCTTGGTCGCGACGGCCACCAGCAGCTTGATGTCGCTGGACTGGCCGGCAAGCGAGGCCAGCTCCTCCTGCCGGGCGACGACCTTGGCGACGCGCTCGCTCTCGACAGCCTCCTGATAGGCCTTGCGGCTGTCGATGTCGTAGTTCACCTCCATCGCCATGATCTTGTCGGTGGTGAACTCGGCGGAGCGGTCCTCGCCGAGCAGGCCGACGGCGTCGGCGCGGCACTGGCGGCAATGCCGCATCATGTTCATCTCGCCTTCGCACTCGTCCTGCAGCGCCTTGAGCTCCTGCGCGGTCGGGCCGCGCTGGCCGGTCAGGCCGAACACGGTGCCGTGCTCGGGCGAGGAGATCAGCGGCATGATATTGTGCAGGAAGGCGCCACGCGACTTCACTGCTCGGTTGACCTCGACCAGGTGCTTGTCGTTGACGCCGGGGATCATCACCGAGTTGACCTTGCAGAGGATGCCGCGCTCGGTGAGCATCTCCAGGCCCTGCAGCTGGCGGTCGGTCAGCAGCTTGGCGGCTTCGACGCCGGTGTAGCGCTTGTGCTTCCAGAACACCCAGGGATAGATCTTGGCGCCGATCTCGGGATCGACCATGTTGATGGTGATCGTGACATGGTCGACATTGAAGCCGGCGATGGTGTCGACATGGTCGGGCAGCGCCAGGCCATTGGTCGACAGGCACAGTTTGATGTCGGGCGCGGTGCGGGCGATCAGCTCGAAGGTCTTGAAGGTCTTCTCGGGGTTGGCGAGCGGATCGCCGGGGCCGGCGATGCCCAGCACGGTCATCTGCGGAATGGTCGAGGCGACGGCGAGCACCTTCTTGGCGGCCTGCTCGGGCGTCAGCTTCTCGCTGACCACGCCCGGACGCGACTCGTTGGCGCAGTCGTATTTGCGGTTACAGTAGTTGCACTGAATGTTGCAGGCCGGCGCCACGGCGACATGCATGCGCGCATAGTGATGATGCGCCTCTTCGCTGTAGCAGGGATGGTTCTTCACCTTCTCCCAGATCTCCGGCGGCAGGTCGTTCTCGCCGGCACCCGAGCCGCAGCTCGCCTTGCCGCTGCCGCCCGAGGTGCCGCAGCCCTTGTGCTCCGCGATGGTCTGCATCACCGAGCTCAGCTTGTCGCCGTCCGGTATCGTCGCCTGTTCGTGCTGCACTGACGCGTCCATGTCCGCTCCTTAACGTTGCTGGCGAGCCGCAAACCGCCTTGGTCTTGGGTTCAGCAACTCGCGTGCCACGCCGCGGACAAGATCATTTCTCCGAACTATCAACGCCTTAGCAAAATCATCGCGGCTGTCGCCTTGCCAACATGCGAAAGCCTCTCGTTTGATGCGTTGTTAGAAACGTTACAGACTCGGATCATCGAGACGACGCACAGCAGAACAGCGCGGCTTGCGCCGCGCTGTTTTGTATCTGCGACGTCTCGATCTCAGCCGCCGATGATGATCTCGGTCACCCGTGCGAGCGGAATCGCGATCGGCGTCAGCCGCTCGGCGATGAAGAATTTCAGCTCGTTCTTCGACAGCGAGTCCGGCTCGACCAGGACGTAATGCTCCGTGCCGGAGCGCTTGATGACCTGGCGGCCATAGGTGCGCAGCAGCTGGTCGTTGAAGCGGCAGCCGATGAACAGGAAGCCGCGATCGGTGCGCCGATCCTTCACGGTGTCGGGAATCGGCGTCTGGATGTCGATGTCGGTCAGGACCTCGACATAGTCGGCGTCGGTGATCAGGAAGTTCTTGGCCGGCGTGATGCCGCCATGCGGCTTGTAGAGCAGCGTGGTCCAGCCGCTCGCCTTCTCGCGGTCGGCCTCGGCGCCTTCAGCGTCGTAGAAGCGATACCAGCGGTCCTCGCCGATGCCGGCGCGGGTGATGCCCTGCACCTCGCCCCAATCGCCGCGTCCGGCCAGCGCCGTCCGCATCGCGCCGTCATACCAGCTGTCGACGATCATCGGCAGCGGCAGCGATGCGAGGTACTGCTGCAACGGCGTCGGCGCGACGGGGGCTGCGAACGCCTCCGCCATCAGCGCCGTCACGGTGGAACGGTGGCGCGTGCTCTCGATATGCTGCGCGGAGGCCCAGGCATTGCCCTTGGCCCGGCGCGGCAGCGCCACCTTGGTGCCGAAGAACGCCGCGAGCGCTTCCGGATTCATCGGCACCGGGGCACCGGACTGTTCCGAGACCGCGGGGCCGAGGAACGGGACGACCTGGCCGGCCTTTAGCCGGACGACAACGTCCTTCAGCAGCGCCTCGGCGTCGGCCTGCTTGAGAATGTCGATATGAGGAAGCGGCGCATTCATCACTCGTCCCCTTCTCCACCGCGCTTGCGCGCATTGATGGTGATCGGCAGCCGCGTGTCGGCGGCCATCTGCGGCAGCTCGAGCACCCAGCCATTGGCGATGCGGATCCAGCCGCCCCACAGGGTCTCGTGCTCGGTCTCGACGATCGGCTCCTCCAGGTCCTTTTTCGGGACGTAGATCGAGAGGCCGGTTTCCGGCGAGCGACGGATCATGACTTTCATTGCGTGAGCTCCGTGGGGCGAAGGGCGTCCGCCGATGGCGAGGGATGATGCTGCAGCCACGCCGGCGAGGTCTCGCGCAGCCGGCCGACGATGTCGGGCAGGACCTGCAGCACACGGTCGATGTCGTCGTCCGTGGTGTCGCGCGACAGCGAGAAGCGAACCGCGCCGCGCAACAGATCCGTCGCCACGTTCATCGCGCGCAGCACATGCGACGGCTCCATCGAGCCGGACGCGCAGGCGGAACCGAGCGAGGCCGCGATGCCGGCTTGGTTCAGGCGCATCACGATCGGCTCGCCCTCGACATGCTGGAAAGCGATGTTGGCGGTGTTCGGCAGCCGCTGCGCGGGATCGCCGAGCACGGCGCAATGGCCGACGCCCTGCAGGATGCCCTGCTCCAGCCGGTCGCGCAGCGCACGCACGCGGCCCTGCTCGTCGGCGAGATGATGTGCGGCGAGCTCGGCCGCCTTGCCGAGACCGATGATCGCGGGCACGTTCTCGGTGCCGCCGCGCCGGCGCCGCTCCTGCGGGCCACCGCGCACGAGTGGCGCGAACGGCGTCCCCTTCCGGACATAGAGCGCACCGATGCCCTTGGGCCCGTGCAGCTTGTGGCCGGACAGCGACAGCATGTCGACGCCGGCGGATTTCAGGTCGATCGCGATCTTGCCGACGGCCTGGACGGCGTCGGTATGAAACAGCGCCCCCGCGTCATGCGCGAGCCTGGCCAGCTCCGGAATCGGAAACAGCGTCCCGGTCTCGTTATTGGCCCACATCACCGAGGCGATCGCGGTGCGCGGCCCGAGCGCGCGCTTGTAGGCGTCGAGATCGAGACGCCCGGCGGCGTCGACGCCGATCAGATGGACCGTCACACCACGTCTGTCCCTGAGGTGCTCGACCAGCGACAGGATCGCGGGATGCTCGACCGCCGTGGTGACGATCTCGTCCCGGCCGTCCTGCGTCTCCAGCGCCGACAGGAGCGCGGTGTTGTCGGATTCCGTTCCGCCCGAGGTGAAGACGATCTCGTGATCGAAGGCGGCTCCTAACAGGGCCTGAAGGCTCTTGCGCGCCTGGCGGACGGCGCCCGCGACCTCGCTGCCGAAGGCATGAGAGGACGAGGCATTGCCGAACTGGTCCGTGAAGAACGGCAACATCGCCGCGACGACGGCGGGGTCGACACGTGTCGTCGCGTTGTTGTCGAGATAGACAGGACGCAAGGCCGCTCCTTAATGCCGCGCCTTGGCTGCGCCGGCCACGGGAACGAGACGGACGAACTCGCCGAGCTTCTCGATCATGCGGGCCTGGATGCCTTCCAGGGTCGCGCTGGCGAGCTTGCAGAAGATGCAGGCGCCGGCGAGCTTGACCATGATCTTGTTGCCGTCGATCTCAACAAGTTCGCAATCACCGCCATCGCGCTTCAGGTTCGGACGGACCTCCTCGATCACGGCCCGGATGATCCGCTCACGCTCGCTCATCTGAGCCGGCGCTTCGACGATACCCTGGGTTTCAACCAGCATGATGTCACTTCTCTCGGATGTTGCGGGGATCAGGCGAACGACTTGCCGCAGCCGCAGCTCGACTTGGCGTTCGGGTTCTCGAAGGTGAAGCCGGAGCCCTCGAGCGCGACGACGAAGTCGATCGTCGTGCCCTCGAGATATTCGAGGCTCTTGTGATCGACGAGCACGCGCACGCCCTCACGCTCGATCACGGTGTCCTCCGGCTCGCTGCCGCTGACGAGGCCCATATTGTATTTGAGCCCGGCGCAGCCGCCGGCTTCGACCATGATCCTGAGGCCGTCGACCGGCTTGTCGGAGGTGGTGATCGCGTTGCGCACCGCATTGATGGCGCTGTCGGTCAGATTGATCATCATCGTCTCGCCTTTCTTGTTCGGCTGTTGCGGATGGGATTGGCAAGTCTCGTGCCATGCAGCAATGAGCTGAAAGAACTTGGGTTTTTGCAGTGTCGCTGTGGCGTTTCCGACGCGTGTCGACTTTCCGACAGGGACGCTTCGCGTCGTGTGCCCCGACCTGTCGGCGAGCGATCCTGGCGCAAATCCGACAATCCGCGCGCCGTGCGGGCGAAACACCAGACAAATCAAGCCTCCAGATATGTCGGCAGACAATTTGCATCACGCCGCTCTTGACCGCGCCGTGCGGCGAACGGCTCACCAGACCATGCGAGGGGATTGCTGATGACGACATTGGAGAAGACGGTTGCGATCGAGACCACCGCGCTCGCGCAGCTCGACAAAGAGGGGCGGCTGCTCAATGCCGTCCTGAAGGCGCCGACCACCAAGCCCGGGCGGTTCGGCTTCCGCGGCGACATCGCCTTGAAATTCCAGACCCAGGTCGCCGACGAAAAGCGCCCGCCGGACTTCTCGATCGAGCAGGTGCTGACGATCGTCAACGACGGCGAGCCGACCATTCCCGTGCTCGTCGGCTACATTCACTCGCTGGCCTATCTCGAGACGGCCGCCGAGGTTCTCAAGGGTCTGCTGCGGTCCGACGGCAGCTACTTCATGTTCTGCAACAACATCGACCTCTTGGCAAAGTACCGCATCAAGATGGGCGACGTGACGTTCTACGTCCTGCCGTGCGATGAATCGACGGTCTGGAAAGAGATGATGGATCTGCTGTCGATCGACAAGAACGACATCAAGAAGCTCGACACCGCCGGCAAGCTCGATTACGTGCTCGACGCCGCCAAGCGGTTCAGCGAGAGCTATGAGTTCATCGCCTATGCGGACGCGCTCGCCAAGATGGAACCGGTGAAGAACCGCAACGAGAACCGGCCAGTCTGACGCTACTCAGATCTTCTTGTGCGAGTTGAAGTCCCGGCCCTCGAGCGGGGACTTCGTCAGATAGTTTGTCTTTGATAGTCGGTTGTAGCGGGCAGCAGGACTCCCACCGTCCTTCGAGACGGCCGCCTTTGGCGGGCACCTCAGGACGAGGCCGCTTTCGTGGCGGGATCTCAACCCTCATGGTGAGGAGCGCCGCTCGCGGCGCGTCTCGAACCATGAGGCCCGGAACTGCGCCAGCGCCTATACGACAGACTTGGTGGCTTCCCAGGGGGGTCCTGCGGGATCTCAACCTTCCTCGCACTGCAGGCCGGTCTCGGCCTCCTCGTCCTCGTCATCCTCGACCAGGGTCACACCGGTCACGCAGATGTCGCCATCGAGGACGGTGAGCGCCACCGGCGTGAGGCTTTCGCCCTTGCAGGGGCCGTCGACGCAGAGCCCGGTGCCGATCTCGAACAGCGAGCCGTGCTTGCCGCAGAGGATGCGCAGGCCGTTGCCGTCCAGGAACTGATTGCGCTCCCAGTCGAGATTGACCTTGTCGTGCGGGCACATGTTCAGATAGCCGAATACCTGCTTGCCCCAGCGGATGACAAAGATCGGCCAGGGCCGTTGGCTGCCGTCCTCGGCCACGATCATGAGCTGGAAGCCCATCGCGCGGCGGCTCGGGATGTCGTTGAAGCTGCAGATGGCGTAAGCGACGTCGGTCGTCATGTCAGGCTCCATCGATGTCTGGCGGATGTCCGACATCGCCGCTTTCGGCACCGCGAGAGCGACGGTCGGCTCGCTGAGGGACCACATTGCAAGATTCGCGCAACTCCGCCGGCCGACCGGTTTTTCTCGCTCTTGCGAGAGACTGGCACAGAACTTGAAAATTTCTCCTGCAAAGGCGCTTCTTTGTAAGGAGATCGACATGAACGTGACACTGGACTTCGTCGAAAGCTCGCTCGACGACATCAAGGCGGCCCTGGATGGCGGCACCTTGACGGTCTACTCGGTGGCGCGGCCGACCACGGCCGACAAGGCGGTCGATCGCAGCGGCGTGCTCGCGACCTTCACTTTCGCCTCGCCGGCCTTCGGCCCGGCCAAGGACGGCCTGGAGCAGCCGAACTTCGTCGCGGCCTCGGTACCCGCGGCCACTGTCGGTACGCCAGGCTTTGCACGAGCCCGCAAGGCCGACGGCACGACGGTCGCCGATTTCTCCGCGGGCCCCGGCGAGCGCGAGATCAAGTTCACCGAAGTGTCGTGCTCACCCGGCGCGCCGGTCACCGTCGCCAGCTTCAAGATCATCGCCGATGGCGGCTGGCCGGAGCGCCCCGAATATTACGACACCCGCCCGCGCCCGGGCTACCCGATGCCGAAGACGCTCTGACGCCTTGCCGCGTCAGCCTTCCCTTGGCTCTTCAAATCGCGAGCGCATATATGAGCACAGACACATCGAGCGCCCTGGTCAGCTCCGAATGGCTGGCGCAGCACCTCACCGATCCCACCATCAAGATCCTCGACTGCACCTGGCATCATCCGAGCACCAATCTCGACGGCCGCACCCAATATCGCGGCCGGCATCTGCCGGGCTCGGTGCATTTCGACATCGACCAAGTCGCCGACAAATCGAATCCGCTACCGCACATGCTGCCGACGGCCGAGGATTTCGCGCACAAGGTCGGACTGCTCGGCATCAGTAATTCCGATCGCGTCATCGTCTATGACCGCCATTATGGGGGCTCGGCGGCGGCGCGCGTATGGTGGATGTTCCGCGTGTTCGGACATGACAATGTCGCGCTGCTCGATGGCGGCTTCGGCAAATGGACCAAGGAGAAGCGGCCCGCGGAAATGACGCCGGTGCGTCCGGCGCCGGCGAGCTTCACGGCGAATGTCCAGCCCGGCCTGGTCGCGACGCTGGCGGACGTGCAGCGGCTGGCGCAGAGCGGCGCACAGTTGGTCGATGCCCGCGGCCCCGGCAAATTCGACGGCACGCAAGCGGACGTCTTCGCCTTCAAGCGCCAGGGCCACATTCCCGGAGCGATCAACCTGCCCTGGGCCGACCTGGTCGACCCGGACACCGGTGTCCTGCTGTCGCCCGACGCGCTGACGGCGCGCGTTACGGCCGCCGGCATCAATCTCGGCAAGACGATCGTGACCACCTGCGCGTCCGGCATCACCTCCTGCATGCTGGCGCTGGCGCTGTACCAACTGGGCGCTCCGACCACCGCCGTCTATGACGGCTCCTGGGCCGAATGGAGCCAGCTCGACGATACCGCAGTGGCGGCGTGATTCAGCGGATAGCAATGACGGGAGTACGAGCATGGCAAAGACCCTGGTCAAGACCACACAGGACGGCCGCAAGGTCGAGGTGATTGGGCTCGCGATCTGTCTCGAGGGCGAGCTCGAGGCGTTCGAGCTGGTCGAGGTCAAGCTGCATCCGAACCGGCGCAAGATCTGGGAGGCCGCGCCCGACGCCACCCACATGGCCGGCCGCATCACCTTGACCAAGGACGAAGCGGCGATCGTCGAGGGCGCCTTCGCCGCCGCCCAGGCCGAGATCCTCGCCACGCCCGCCGCCATCAACGAGCGCTTCCGCATCGCCGCGATGTGGAAGGCCCGGGAACAGGGCATCGAGTAAAGTCCCGGCTTTCGGCCTGGCCCTCATCTCTCGACCGTCATTCCGGGGCGCGCGGATCGATCGTGGCCAACACAAGTCTCCGTCATCGCGAGCGCAGCGACGCGATCCAGAGCCACGCTGGGACTCTGGAGGGCTGCGGCGCTTCGCAATGACGGCTGGGAGACTTGTGAACGGCGACTGAATGATCGGCTACTGAAAGAGCCGCCCGCGGTAGTGGTAGCTCCCGTCATCATCGACATCGAACAGCTCGCCGATATCGGGATGCTTGACCGGCTCGCCGGAGGCATCCGGCAGCAGGTTCTGCTCGGGGACATAGGCAATGTAGCTGCTGTCGCCGCTCTCGGCGAGCAGGTAATAGAACGGCTGCTCCTTGTCGAGCCTGGCGTCCATGGTGATGGCGCGCCAGCCCTCTTCTTCGGAGAACGACAGGTCAACGTCGAACACGACGCCGCGCAGATCATAGACACGGTGCCGGGTCACCTGGCCGATCGTGAATTTCGCCTCCATCCGCACCATGACAACACGTCCGGTTGCTACGCCGCCGGCGAATGGGTCTGGCAATTGGTCGGGCAGACCCGGGCGCAGGCACCGCAGCCGATGCAGGCGCCGGTGTCGTGCATGACCATGATCTTCTTCTCGACCTCGTCATCCTCGTCATCGTCGAGTTCGACGAACTCACCCTCGTCGTTGATGCCCTTCAAGGTCATGACCTCGCGACCACAGACCTTGTAGCAGCGGCCGCAGCCAATGCACTTCTCGGGATTGATCGCGACCAGATAGTCCGGCTTCCAGTCGCGGCCGTCGCGGGTTGAATTGGACATGATGACGAGTCCTTACGATCGGATCACGCAGTCTCGAGCTTCTTCAGCTCGGCCCGCTTCTTCTCCAGCTCGGCGAACGCTTCATGCGCCTTCTGCGCCGTCGGCAGGATCTGGTCCCAGTTGATGGGCAATTCCTCCGACAAATCGTGCAGGTTCATCTTGGCATCCATGGCGCGTGCCGACAGCTTCTTGATCTCGGCTTTCAGGGTGTCCAAATCGCTCATTATCTCATCCTCGCCATTAGTAGTTTGCGACGTCCTTGAACTTCTCGATCATCTCGACGCCGGCGTTGACGAATTTGTCGCCCTCATCGGCCAGCTTGCCGAGATTGTCGAAACCGAAACGGTGCACGTCGCGGAGCTGCTTGTTGACCACGATCAGCCGGCCGCCGATCAGCACCATGCGGCCGAAACCCTCATGGCTCATCTTCAGCATCGGCGAGATCATCACGCCGGTGGCCTTCTCGATCGATAGCGCGACCGCGTTGAAGAACAGCTCGAGCCGCCAGATCGTCTCCGGATCGGGATCGCCGATGA
Organism: Bradyrhizobium denitrificans; assembly: GCF_013179005.1. Lineage (NCBI taxonomy): Bacteria > Pseudomonadati > Pseudomonadota > Alphaproteobacteria > Hyphomicrobiales > Nitrobacteraceae > Bradyrhizobium > Bradyrhizobium denitrificans. The sequence goes on from NZ_JABFDP010000056.1 coordinate 20,544, forward strand.
TCGGCAGCGCCCGCCGCTTCTCCTTGTCCAGGATATAGGGCTCGAGCAGGTCGACGTCCTTCTTGCCCTCCCAGGCGCCATGGGTGTCCTGGGCGCGCCAGACCTTGATCAGTTCCTTGACGAAGGGCCGCTGCTCGGCCGGGACGACTTCTGCGACGACTGCGGTATCTGACATGTTGGTTTCCTCATTCCTCGAAATCGAGCGCGCGTTCCTGGCCCTTGGCCAGCGCCTTGCGCAGCCACGGCGGCGGCGTTCCCTTCAGCACGGCCTGCAGCTTGCCAAGGAGATCGGTGATCTCCTCGGGCTGGGTAACCTTCATCGGATGGATGTTGTTGGCGACGACGCGCGCCGCGCCGGAGCCACCGATCGCGGCGACATAGAGGATCGCGCAATCCTTGATCGCCTCGATCTTCGGCGCCAGCTTGTCCTCGTTGCCGTCCTCCTTGAGATCGCCGTCGAACTCGACGGTCTCGACGAAGCGATAGCCCTCGGGATCGAGATCGTAGATCGCGATGTTCTTGGCCCAGCCGAAATGGGCATCGACGCGTTTCAGATCCTGGGTAGCGAATGCGACTTTCATGTCGTCGGTCCTTTCTCCTGAAGCGTCAATGCAGTGGCGCCACGACAGCGGAGTCGATCGGCGCCTGATGCTCGGCCCATGGGTCGAGCCAGGTGTCAGGCGTCGGCTGATGGTTGTCCTCGCGATCGGCGATGATCAGATTGGCCAGCGCGAAGATGAGATCGCGGGTGCCGCGATAGCCGACCGTCAAGAGATGCCCTGCCCCGAGCCGGTCGAACATCGGGAAACCGATCCGGTAGAACGGGATCTTCAAGCGCGCGGCGGCCTGGCGGCCATGCGAATGCGTCATCATCAGGCCGCAGTCCCGCGCCTTGGCCTGCGTCTCCAAATCCTCGAGATCGCCGATCAGCACCTCCGCGCACGGCATGCGCTCGAGCACCGGCGACTGCGTCGTGGTGATGGCGACCGCGATCTCGGCGCCCATGTCATGCAGCATGCTGGCGACGTCGAACAGCAGGTCCGGCTCGGCGCCGATGGCGAGCTTGCGGCCGCCGATGTGGAAATGCGCATCCAGCATCGCGTCCGCGAGTTGGCCGCGCTGCCGGCGGTACTTCGCCGGCACCGGCCGTCCCGAGATCTCGCTCAGGAAGGTCATGAACTCATCGTTCGGCAACAGGCCGCAGAGACGCTCGAACAGCCGGTACGGCACGCCGGTCCTGGCCTCCATCGCCTCCGCCGCCCGCTTCATCTGCGCCCCGATCGCGATCGTCCAGGACGCGCTGCCCATGGTCGCGATCTCTTCCAGGCCGATGCCGCCGATCGTGGTCGGCGTGAACTCGTCGGGGATATGACCGTCGAGCGAGCCGCCGATATCCGGCAGGAACGACGGTTCGAGCCCGAAATCCTCGAAGATGGTGCGCAACTCCTCGATGTCGCCGGGCGTCAGATGGCAGCCCGGCAGCACGTTGACGCGCGCCGGATCGCGCCGGATCGAAATCGGCTTGTCGACGAGCACCTCGACCATCTTGGCCACGGTCTTGTCCCAGCCGTCCTGGAAGGCATCCTTGAAGTCCGGCGTCGAGACGTAGACCAGCGGATAGTTGGCGAGTTCCGGGTGCTTCTCGCGGATCAGCCTGATGTAGCCGTCGACGTCGTCGCCCTTGGTTTCGGTCACGCCCGTGGAGCAGATGCCGATGATCTCCGGCTTCTGCTTTTTGTAAATATTGAGGATCGCCTGCTCGACATTCTCATAGCCGCCGAGCACGGTGGCGACCTCGCTCATCGCCGTCGTCTGCATCGGCACCGCTTCCTTGAAGTGGCGCACGAACAGCGTCAGGCCGAACGAGGTGCAGCCCTGCGAGCCGTGCAGCAGCGGCATCGCTCCGCGCAGGCCGAGGAAGGCGAATGAGCCGCCGATCGGCTGGCTCATCTTCAGCGGATTGACCGCGCAGGCCTTCTTTCCAATCGTGACCTTGGCCATGTGCGCCACCCTACTCCGCCGCCTGCAGCAGCTCGGCCGGCGCGCTGACGCGGGCCAGGATGTCCTCGACCCGGCCGGCGCAGGCGCCGCAGCCGCCCGAGGCGTTGGTGTGGGTGCGGACGCCGGCGACGTCGGTCAGGGCGTGCGCCTTGATCGCACCCTCAATGGTGCCGAGATCGACCGACTTGCAGTGGCAGATCTTCTTGGCGCGCCGCACGGCTTCCGCAGCGACGGGATCAGCGGCGAGCGCCGCGGCTTCGGCGTTGGCCTGCGCGATCGCCTTGGCCTGCCAGGTGGTGCTGGCGCTCTCCCACGGCGCACGCTTGCGCAGCTGCTCCCACATCGGGTTGTAGATCGCCTTGTCGATCTCGGCGACCAGCTTCACCATGCCGATATAGCCCATATAGGCGTGGGAGCGCTCCTGGTTGATGTCGAGCCAGGGCATCGCCGCCTTCAGCGCCACGAATTGCGACTTGCCTCCGGACAGCATGATGTCGGCCTTGGCGTCCTTCAGCATCTTGTACATCTCGCGCGGCGCCATGTCGTCGATCATGTGCGCGTCCTGGCCCATCAGCTCCTTGATACGCTCCTTGTCTTCCTTGGTGGACTTCTTGACGGAGGTGCCGACCAGCTCCATGCCGGCCTCCTGAAGCGCCGCCACCACCGACCACGACTTCACGCCGCCGGTGATCAAGAGCACCTTCTTGCCGGTGAGGCGCTTCTTGAACGGCTCGATCGCCGCCCAGGCCTTGGCCTCCTCGCGGGCAATCACCGCCTCCGTCCGCTCCAGCAGGTCCGCCGGCGCGCCGCGCTCGACCAGCAGGCGTGCGATCTCGCGCAGCGAGTCCGAGGAGTCCTGGATGCCGTAGAACGAGCCCTCGAAGAACGGAATGCCGTAACGCTCTTCCATCTTGCGGGCGACGTTGATCATCGCCTTGGAACACACCATCATCGCCGCGCGGGCGCGGTGCGACGAGGCGACGTCCTTGTAGCGGCCGTCGCCGGAGATGCAGGCGGAGATGCGGATGCCGAGTTCGTCGAACAGCGGCTTCACCTGCCACAGCTCGCCGGAGAGATTGTATTCGCCGATGATGTTGAGGTCGTAGGGCGTCGTCACCTCCGGCTCGACCGTGCCGATGACATGGTCGAGCAGCGCCTCGCCGGCGAGCTTGTTGCCGAGGTTTTTCGGGCCGACGAAACCGGGTGAATTGACGGGAATGCACGGCTTGCCGAACTTGGCGGAAGCCGCCTTGCACACCGCATTGATGTCGTCGCCGGTCATGGCGGGCACGCAGGTCTGGTAGACAAACACCGCCGGCGGATCGTATTTCTCGATGATTTCCTTGATCGCCTTGTACAGGCGCTTCTCGCCGCCGAACACGACGTCGGTCTCGTTGATATCGGTGGTGAAGCCGGTGCGCCAGATCTGCGAGCCCGATGATGCCGCACCACGGTTGTCCCAGGAATTGCCTTCGCAGGCGATCGGTCCGTGCACGAGATGTGCCACGTCGGTCAGCGGCTGCAGTGCGACTTTCGCACCGTCGAAGGCACAGCCACCGGCCGCGCCGCCCGGCTGCAGCTGCTTGGTGCAGCCCTTCTTGCGCTCGGCCTCGGACTTGTTGGCGTTCTTGCCGCAACCCGGCTCGTTGAAGACGTTCTGGATCGTGGCAGACAGCGAGCTCATTGGCTTCTCCTGTTGGCGGACCGTGGGCGCGTCTTGCGAGCGACGAAGCCCAGGCGCATGGCGCCTCCCCTTGAGCCTCATCGTCCCCTTGCGAAGCGCGGCGGCCCTTGGGGAGCCGCCGCGCGCCGTCCTCAGCGAATGATGTCGAAGCTGTAGTCCGACTTGGCCGGCACGTTGGTGTTGCGGTCGATCTCGTCGAAGATCTTGTCGAGGATCGTGACCAGCACGTTGAGGCCGCCCTGATAGCCCCACACCGGGTAGCGGTGCTTGTGGTGGCGATCGAAGATCGGGAAGCCGATGCGGATCAGCGGCGTGCCGGTGTCGCGCTCCAGATATTTGCCGTAAGTGTTGCCGATCAGGAAGTCGACCGGCTCGGTGAACAGCAGCGAGCGCATGTGCCAGAGATCCTTGCCGGGATACACATGGCAGTTCTTCCCGAACGGCGAGGCATCGAACACCGCCTGCACCCGCTCGGCCCATTCCTTGTTGCCGTTGGTGGCGAGCACATGGGTCGGCTCCGCGCCGAGTTCGAGCAGGAACGAGGCGAGGCCGAGGCAGAGGTCCGGATCACCATAGATCGCGAACTTCTTGCCATGGATATGGGCGCTGGAGTCCGCGATGGCGTCGACCAGCCGGCCGCGCTCGAGGGCGAGCGATTCCGGGATCTCCTTGCCCGAGATGCGCGACAGCGCCATCACGAAGGCGTCGGTGCCGGACACGCCGACCGGATGATGAAACGAGACCACTTCCTGTCCGTGATTGGCGATGAAGGGCAGCGTCTTCTCGGTGCAGTAATGCTGCATCGAGATCGTCGCCTTGGCGTGAACGGCGTTGGCCGCGTCTTCCAGGGTGGTACCGCCCTCATACATACGGAACTCGCCGTCGGTCGGCGTATCGAACACGTTCGAATTGTCGCCGAGGATGGTGTACTCGATCCCCATCTCCTCGAAGATGTGCTTCACTTCGCGCAAATTGCCGACGGTGTAGCCGTCGAAGCCGCCGATGAAGTTGATCTTCTCGTTGGGAACACGCTCCAGCTTCGGCGCGGTGCCGGCCTTGCCGTCCCAGAAGTGATCGAGAATGCCCTTCATCGCATTGTCATAGCCGGTGACGTGGCTGCCAACGAAGGCGGGTGTGTGGGCGAAGGGAACGTCGAACTCGGCCGGAACCGAGCCCTTCTCCTTGGACGTCTTGATGAAGGCGTTGAGGTCGTCACCGATGACTTCCGCCATGCAGGTGGTCGACACTGCGATCATCTTCGGCTTGTACATGTTGTAGGCGTTGGCGAGGCCGTCGATCATGTTGTTGAGGCCGCCGAACACGGCCGCGTCCTCGGTCATCGACGACGACACGCAGGAGCTCGGCTCCTTGAAGTGGCGCGACAGATGGCTGCGATAATAGGCCACGCAACCCTGCGAGCCGTGCACGAACGGCAACGTGCTCTCGAAGCCGACGGCGACGAACACCGCGCCGAGCGGCTGGCAGGCCTTGGCCGGATTGACCGTCAGCGCCTCGCGGGCGAAATTCTTCTCGCGATATTCGGGCGTCTTGGCCCATTCGCGGATGCGCTCGACCTCAGCAGGGTCGCGCGGGTTCTCGAACATCTTCTTCTTGTTCGCCAGCATCTGCTGGTATTCGGGACCACGGAAAAGCTCGAAGTGATCGAGCACATGTTCGGCAGACTGCGTCATGGGAAAACCCTCTCTATGTTCCTGTGTCGATCAGGGAGCGCTGGCTCTCCGCCGAAGGAGAGCCAGGCCGTGGGTGGTGGTGATTACTCGGCCGCTTGGAGCAAGGGCTTGGGCGCCTGCTTCCAGGGCGCCTTGGTCATCTTCCAGACCGGCGAGTTGATGGCCATGTCCATGTCGCGGGCGAAGATCGCGAACCCGTCATAGCCATGGTAGGGACCGGAATAGTCCCAGGAGTGCATCTGGCGGAACGGCACGCCCATCTTCTGGAAGACGTACTTTTCCTTGATGCCCGAGCCGACGAGGTCCGGCTGGACCTTTTCGACGAACTTCTCAAACTCGTAGCCGGTCACGTCGTCATAGATCAGCGTGCCGTCCTTGACGTAGTGCTGGGCGGTGCGCTGATAGTCGTCATTGTGGGCGAACTCGTAGCCGGTACCGACGACCTCCATGCCGAGGTCCTCATAGGCGCCGATCACGTGGCGCGGACGCAGGCCGCCGACGAACAGCATCACGGTCTTGCCTTCGAGGCGCGGCCGGTACTTGGCGATCACGGCGTCCATCAGGGGCTGGTACTTGGCGATGACGCGCTCGGCACCTTCCTTGATCTTGTCGTCGAAATAGCTGGCGATCTTGCGCAGCGATTCGGCGATCTTGCTCGGCCCGAAGAAATTGTACTCGCACCACGGAATACCGAACTTCTCTTCCATGTGGCGAGAGATGTAGTTCATCGAACGGTAGCAGTGCAGCACGTTGAGCTTCGCCTTCGGCGTCGCCTCGAGCTCGGCCAGCGAGCCGTCGCCCGACCACTGGGCGATCACGCGCAGGCCCATCTCCTCGAGCAGGATGCGCGACGACCAGGCATCGCCACCGATATTGTAGTCGCCGATGATCGCGACATCGTAATCGGACGGCTCGAACCGCGGCGCGGCGTCGGCCGGCAGCTTGTCGAACACCCAGTCCCGGATCGCGTCGTTGGCGATGTGGTGCCCCAGGGACTGGGAGACACCGCGGAAGCCTTCGCAGCGGACCGGAACGATGGTCTTGCCGTCATATTCCTTCGACTTGGTCTTGGAGACCGCCTCGATGTCGTCGCCGATCAGTCCGATCGGGCATTCGGACTGCACGGTGATGCCGTTGTTCAGCGGGAACAGCTCCTGGATCTCGTCCATGATCTTGGCGAGCTTCTTGTCTCCGCCGAAGACGATGTCCTTTTCCTGGAAGTCGGAGGTGAACTGCATCGTCACGAAGGTGTCGATGCCGGTCGTGCCGATGTAATAGTTGCGGCGCGCCGCCCAGGAATATTGGCCGCAGCCGACCGGGCCGTGGCTGATATGGATCATGTCCTTGATCGGGCCCCACACCACGCCCTTCGAGCCGGCATAGGCGCAGCCGCGGATGGTCATGACGCCGGGGATCGACTTGATGTTCGACTTGACGCCGCAGTCCGACTTGCCGGACTCGTGGACGTTGAGGTGCTTGGCACGACGCTTGGCGGTCTTCTCGGGATAGACCTTCAGGACCTCGGCGATCAGTTCCTTGTTGCGTGCCTTGATCTCGGCAACGCTTTGTTTCTCGATAACGCTCATCTGGCTTTTTCCTCGATGATCGGTTGCGGAGATCGCCCGGCCCGTCGAAGAGACGGGCCGGATGACCGGTGACGCTTAGGCCGTGGCGGCGAGCTCGGCGGCGGTCTTGCCGATCTGGCTCTCGTCCACCGCCTTCATGATGCCGTGCTCCATCAGCATGTCCTCGAGCTCGTCCATCGTGATCGGGGTCGGGATGATGCCCTTGCCGGCATTGCCGTGGATCTTGGTCGCCAGGTTACGGTAGTGGTTGGCCTGGACCGACTCCGGCGCGTATTCGAGCACCGTCATGCGGCGCAGTTCGGCATGCTGCACGATGTTGTCGCGCGGCACGAAATAGATCAGCTGGGTGCCGAGCTTCTTGGCGAGAGCCTCGGCCAGCTCGAGCTCCTTGTCGGTCTGGCGTTCGTTGCAGACCAGGCCGCCGAGGCGGACGCCGCCGGAATTCGCATATTTCAGAATGCCCTTGGAGATGTTGTTGGCGGC
>NZ_JABFDP010000057.1:0-27143 GCF_013179005.1 Bradyrhizobium denitrificans
TCCAGCTAACAGGACACTTGACGCATAATCTAACCGCTGCACGCACTTGATCAGTTCCGTGCGTTCCGCGACATGAGTGAGAAGGGCATGAGCGAGGACGAGATCGCTGCTGCCTTCTTTGTCAGCGTCCAGGTCGTCAAACAACGGCTCCGGCTCGCCGCCATCTCGCCAGCGCTGCTCGACGTCCATGCCGAAGACGGCATGAGCCTCGACCAATTGATGGCGTTTGCGGTCAATCCGGACCACGAGCGCCAGCAGCAGGTATGGCAGGCGGTACAGCGCTCGCACAACAAGGAGCCGTATTACATCCGGCGTCTGCTCACCGAAGGCGCCGTGCGCGCCTCCGACAAGCGCGCCCAATTCGTCGGAATCGAGGCTTATGAGGCCGCCGGCGGCGACATCATTCGCGATCTTTTTCAGCAGGATGACGGCGGTTGGCTGCAAGAGCCGATGCTGCTCGATCGGCTCGTCGCCGAGAAGCTGGAACGCGAGGCGGGCAACATCCGTTCCGAAGGTTGGAAATGGGTCGAGGTCGCGGTCGATTTTCCCTACGGCCACATCTATGGTCTGCGCCGCATCTCCGGCGAGTCCGTCCTGATGACCGACGAGGAGCAGGCTGCGGCCGAAGCGCTGCGCGCCGAGTACGAGCGTCTAGAGCAGGAGCATTCCGACGTCGACGTCCTTCCCGAAGGGATCGATCAGCGCCTTGGCGAGATCGAGACGGCCCTTGCCGAACTCGATGAGCGGCCGGTCCAGTACGATCCTGACGAGGTCGCGCGTGCGGGTGCCTTCGTCAGCATCGATGCGTCGGGCGCGCTTCGGGTCGAGCGCGGCTATGTCCGTCCCGAGGATGAGCCGGCAGTTCCGCAGGCGGAGGGAGAAGTTGACGCCGAGCGGAGTGCCATCCCAGCGGCGACCTCTGCCTCCGGAGATAAGACCGAAGGGCAGACAGGCACCTCGGCAAATACCGAGGAGCCCGATCAGGAGGAAGGCATCAAGCCGATCCCAGACCGGCTGATGACCGAACTCACAGCGTATCGCACCCTGGCCTTGCGCGACGCGCTGGCAGGGGACCCGGACGTTGCGTTCCTGGCGGCACTGCACGCGCTTTGCCTGAAACTGTTTTACCGCTACACGCCCGAATCCTGCGTCGATATCGACGCCAAGAGCGTCGTCTTCGGCAGCCAGGCGCCGGGCCTTGGCGATGCCACGATCGCCAAGTCCGTCGACGAGAGGCACCGGCAGTGGTCGGAGCAGTTGCCGCGTGACTCAGCCGAGCTCTGGGATACGCTCGCGACCTTCGACCGGGACAGTCGCGATGCCCTGTTCGCACATTGCATCGCGCTGAGCGTCAATGCGGTGTACGAGCCCTGGAATCGGCGCCCGCGTGCGCTGGGCCACGCCGACCGCCTCGCCGAGGCAGTCGGGCTCGACATTGCTGCCGCAGGCTGGACGCCGACCGTCGACAACTACTTGGGGCGGGTGACCAAGGCGCGCATCCTGCAAGCCGTCCGCGAGGCCAGGGGGGAGACTGCGGCTCAGCTCATCGAGCACCTGAAGAAGGGCGAGATGGCGGAGCGGGCGCAAGAACTCCTCGCTGGCACGGGCTGGCTTCCGGAGCCGCTGCGCACGCCCGGCCAGGCCATCAGTACCACTTCAGTAGACGTGGAATCTGACCAAGTCTCGCGGTCCGATTCAATCGGCGAGGACACGAAACCTGCCGAACGCGAAGCGGCTAGGCCCGGTGCAGAGCATCCGGCGGAAGACGACGCAATTCTCACAGACGAGCCGCTTGTCGCGGCCGAGTAGGCGAGCAGAAGCGTCGATCTCGAAGGCCCGCCGTCACTGGCGGGCCTTCTTTTTTGCTGGAGATTGTCATGTCAGCCCAACTATCCGATCTCGCCCGCCGGCTGGCCGAGCGGGCCGAACTCGTCTGCCGGCACTATCTTTCAAATGGCCGGCGCGTTGGCCGCTATTGGGTCGTCGGCGACGTTCACAACACGCCTGGTCGATCCATGTTTGTTCGGCTACGCCGCCGTCATGGGGGTAAGGGAGCGGCCGGCAAGTGGACCGATGCCGCCACCGCTGAACACGGCGATCTGCTCGACGTCATCAGGGAAAGCTGCGGCTTCGTTGAATTCCGCGATGTCCTTGCCGAGGCGCGGCGTTTTCTCTGCCTGCCGCAGATCGAGGCGGAGTCTAAATCGCCGCTCCCACCCGTTCCCATCGGTTCGCCGGAATCGGCTCGGCGCCTGTTTGCCATGTCCAAGCCCATTCATGGCACGCTCGCAGAAACATACCTCCGGACGCGGGGCATTTTGGGCTTGCATGAGCTTACCAGCCTTCGGTTTCACCCGCGTTGCTACTACAGGCCGGATAATGACCTCCCGACTGAGACCTGGCCGGCCCTGATCGCCGCCGTCACCACGCTCACCGGCATCGTCACCGGCGTTCACCGTACCTGGCTCGACCCCTCCGGTCGCAGCAAGGCGCCGATCGACACACCACGCCGCGCGATGGGCCTGTTGCTCGGCAACGCTGTCCGATTTGGACGGGCTCATGATGTCCTCGCCGCAGGCGAGGGCATCGAGACCATGCTCTCCTTGCGTTGTGCCCTGCCGACCTTGCCAATGGCGTCAGCGCTATCGGCCAACCATCTCGCGGCCATGCTGCTGCCATCCAACCTGCGCCGGCTCTACATCGCCCGTGATGCTGATGCTGCCGGAGAGACAGCCGCAACCACTTTGGCGCAGCGTGCCCAAGCCGCCAGTATCGAGGCGATCCAACTCTCGCCCCGGTTTGACGATTTCAACGAGGATCTGCGCACCCTTGGCGTCGATGAGCTCCGGGCGGCTCTTCGCATTCAGCTTGCGCCTGCGGATGTCGTCCGCTTCTTGCCCTCAGCAGTCGCGCTCACGGCATGAGCGCCTGCGTCTCGCTGTCAGCGTCGACAGCCGGATCAAGGCGAAGCCTCGTTGTGAGAGCGCCGCGCCCGGCCTTCTAGAGGGCGATCGAACGGCAGGCGGGCCGGACCGGCAATGGCAGGGCGCGGCTATTTTCCGCCGGCGGTGGTCACCGCAGATCAACAACGATCAGTCAATCCGCCTTTGCATCGCGAAGCAAAATAGCCGCACCCTGCCATCCTCCGCTGTCGCTTCGGCCCTCCGCGTTGCTTCGGGTTCTGGTCCGGCCCGCCCGCCGCCTGAGTGATCGCCACGAAGGCCGCGATGGTCGCGGCCGATCCACGGAGGGCCTTATCCCATGACAGAACGTGACGACACCGAATTCGAACCGCCGCACGGTTCATCCCCGCTTCACCACGTTCTGACCGAACTGCAACTCTACGGCTATCGACCGTTCAGCGACGAACTCGATCCGAGGCCGCTTCCCGAAGCCAAGACGATCGTAGCGGCCGTTGCCGACGTCTTCGATGCCTTCGTGGCAACCCTGAGCGACAGCCGCATGGAGCCGGACCTGGAGGACCTGCTCTGGTCGACGGTCAATCTGTTCCATCGAGCCGCAGGCCGGATCGAGCGACAGCTCGACGACAACGAGCAGGCTCAACGAAGGAGCCAACACGAGCAGGATGGCTCTGAGGTGCGGTCGGTTGAACTGGAGCGGCTTGTCACGGAAGGACTCTCGTTGATCGAACGCCGCAACTGCATGGAGCTGTTCCGAGAGCAAGCCATTGCACAGTTCGAAACCCACACTGGTTCGCTGTGGCGCCCGCGATCCGGGTCGCTCGTCAACCATCGCTCGGTCACTTCGGCGGTGATCGACTCCAGAGACTTTCTCGCCGCAAAGCGTCGCGCCGAGACCGAGGTGCTCGTTCCGGTCGGACCCAAGGTCGCGCTGACCGGAGGTCTCGACTTCGATGACCATCATCTGATCTGGGATCGTCTCGACAAGGTTTACGCCAGGCACAGCGACATGGTCCTGTTGCATGGAGGCTCACCAAAGGGCGCCGAGCTGATTGCCGCCAAATGGGCGACGAACCGCAAGGTTCCACAAGTCGCATTCAAGCCGGATTGGTCGAAGCACGCCAAGTCCGCACCGTTTAAGCGCAACGATCTCATGCTGACTATGATGCCAATCGGCGTCATCGTGTTCCCAGGAACGGGAATCCAGGACAATCTCGCCGACAAGGCGAGGCGGATGGGAATCCCGGTCTGGAGATTTGGCGACGGCGGCGCATAGCGCCGCGATCGAGTCTCGCGCCTCATGCTGTGTATTGCTGCAAGATCGCTCCGAGAAATCAGCGCGCTTTGCCAACTGTGCCGATTATCGCCGTCACACGCGACCTCCGTCTGTATCCAGCCGGCTTGCATTGCCGTTCATCGTACAATTGCCGATTGCTGTCTCCAGAAAGTGCGCCCGTCGAGACCGGAGCGGGCTTGAACGAGTCTTCGATTGCGCTCGCGGCCGCGGCCAAAACAGCTGCAACCTTCGCCTCCGTATCGGTTGTTGCTTCGCCCGTTACGTGCGGTGATGTCCAGTCTATCCGATAGGCGGGGCTTCCTAGCAGCACTTCGACCATGCCGCCCCGATCTCGGCTCGGCGCCCTACGTGCTAGATCGGAGTCTGCTCGCAGGTGCGCTCATGTTCGGGAAATGATTCGCTCCTTCCTGCACGTACTCTCTCTTTTCCCGCCTGAAATCGAGCCACCTCTTGTATCGTACGACCGACGGCAGCCACGTCTCCTCTCTATGTTGTTCAGCACGCGAACACCTTGCCTCTTTGATGGCTTGATCTGGCCGAAGACCGGCTGCGCCTCGACCGTCTGAGACGCAACGCCAGTCTTGCGACTTTCTTCCCCTGGGCAAGCCCATTCCTCGCGAGACAAGAAAGTCTCAGCCATGGCGTCCTCCGCGATGCTTCGGCCCGCAAGCGGGTGCGTCGCCGATCGTCATTCGGCCTGGTCATCGCCATCGAGGCCGCGGTGGTCGCGGTCCGAAACAACGCAAGGAGACTTGATATGGCTACCATCGGTTCGNGCAAGGAGACTTGATATGGCTACCATCGGTTCGTTCAAGAAGGTCGGCAACGATTTTCAGGGGGAGATCGTCACGCTGAGCTTGCAGGCGAAGGGCGTCCGCATCGTCGCCGAGCCCAACCGCTCCAACGACAATGCTCCGAGCCACCGCATCTACGTGCGCCGAGCCGAGATCGGGGCAGCCTGGTCGAAGCGCTCCGAGGAAGGTCGCGACTACCTCTCGCTCAAGCTCGACGACCCCTCGTTCAACTCGCCGATCTACGCCAACCTGTTCGATGACGAAGACGGCGAAGGCTACACCCTGCTATGGTCGCGGCCGCGCAAGAGCGCCGACTGAGACGCTCAGTCAAGCCCCGCCCGGCGTCGCCGGGCGGGTTTCTTTGATGCAGCGAATCGCGAAAACGAGCCACCCGGCGGCTTCAAGTCAGCAATCAGAGCGCAGGACCGCCGCCTGGCGACAAAAGTTGGCGCCGCTGCGCGTCGCTCGCCTGCACGAACCAGTGTCGGCGAGCGATGCGTTTGACAGGGGTGCTGAAAAAGGGGAGCCCGGCGATCGGTTCTGTTCGGCATGGCGCTTGCCGCTGAGCGCCGCATAGTTGTTCGACGGATTGATCGCTTTCGCGGTCGGAAGATACGGGCGAGCTCCCTCGACGATTGTTCTGGTCTCGATGTGATCAGTCATCCGATCCGATTGTGCAATTCCGACCCGATTGCTTCGCCCGATAGAGCGCCTGATCACATCGCTCGATGAGGGCCTCGAAGCTTTCGCCCGGTTTGAATTGGGCAACGCCCGCCGAAATCGTCACTTGGCCGATCAACTCGCCCGTTGCCCGCTTCTTGACGTTCGCGCTGGCAATTCTGGTGCGCACTCTTTCGGCGATCTCCTGAGTGATTGTGAGCGGAGCGCCCGGCAGAATACCGATGAGTTCTTCTCCACCGTAGCGCGCTGCTAGGTCGCCGTCCCTGATGCCTTCTTGAAGGCACTTTGCGACCAGCCGCAAAACCTGATCGCCCAATTGATGTCCGTAGGTGTCATTGAACTTCTTGAAATGATCCACGTCGATCAGGAACACGCTCAAGGAGTCGCCGCTCTCCATGGCATTGATTTGGGCAGTGCGAAGGAAACTCTCCATTGCCCCGCGATTTGCGAGCCCGGTCAAAGCGTCGGTACGCGACCTGAGCTCCGCCTGCTCAAGTGACTTCCGAAGGTCGCCTAGTTCGCCCGACGCTTCGACGAGCTTCGCTTCCAGCGCCGACGCACGTTCCGTCGCTCTCGTCAATTCGTCGGCCAGCCGCTTCAGGGCAAGTTGCGGGTCATTGGCCGTGCGAAGCGTCCGCCCGACCTCCATCAACTCCTCGGAATGCGCTGCACTGTCGGCGATCGCGCCCGCAACGTCGTTTCGTACATTGACAAGAATTGCGTCGAGCTCGCCGGAAATGGTTTGGGCAACCTCTCCGACTGAACCAGTCGACTTGAGGAAGGTGTTGTAGAGTTCGCGATTGAGAGCCTTATCGAACTTGCGGTCGTTCGAGCGCAGGATATCGATGGTCTTGCGCAATGCCGCCGAGCGGCCCAGAACGTAAGCAAACCAGACGGTAAAATTTGGGGGTGTCGCCGGTACCTCCAACTCAGCCATGAGTTGGAGAGCATGTTTGGAGACGGAAGTCGCGTGGTCGGGTTCGAGGTCGTCCAGGCTCAGCATCTGCGAGCGCCTCCCTGTATGCGCCGGATCGGTCACTCCACGCACGCCGCGCCCCCTCCCAGCAATTTTTTCAAGGTCAGAAGGGAATGAAAGAAACCAATTCGATTTCAAGCCACCGGGTGTAGCTCTAGGATGGCCGCCATTTTTCGGCAACACGTTGCCGAGGAATGCCCACAGGCGGAAGGACAGGCTTCGTGCAGAAGATCGTCTGCGACGGCGCGAAGCGGAAATTTAGTTCTTGCCGATCCGCTGCCGATCAATCCGCCGCCGCAGGCAAAGCTGGGTCAGACTTGGAGACCAGCCGCAGGACGGTTCGGCATTTGGGGCATTCGAATGATCGGATTTCGTAACCCGGCGTCACTGGCGAGACATCGCGTAGTAGCCTGGTGACGCTGCAGGAATAGCAAGCGGGAGCCTCAGCCATGGACGGACCCCTTTTGTCGGCGAATACGCACTCACCATCTGCCCGAGCGGTTAACGAGCTTCTAACTTCCGAGACCGTATTGCAACGGGAGGACGTGCGCCGATCGATCGACAACTGGCTACGCAGCGGCGCTTTGGCGGCTCGGCTCGGCGGCACTTCGTGCGAGAAGGAGACGTAACCTCGCCAGGTCGTCTTCGGATGCGACTTCACAACGTGACCCGCCGGCGAACTTGGCCTGATAGAGCGCGGCGTCGGCAGCCCGCAGCAGATCGGCCGCTCTGTTCCCGTGCCCGGGGGCCATCGCGATGCCGACGCTCACACCGACGTGTGCCCGCGTGCCGCAGCCGAGATCATACGGAATTCCGATCGCCTCGACCAAGTGCCGCCCAAAATTCGCCGCCTGTTCCGCGGTGCAGCCTGCGACGAGCACGACGAATTCGTCACCGCCGAGGCGCGCCGGCAAGTCACCTTCGCGGGCCAGGCCACGCAAGCGCTCGGCGACGCTCTGCAGCAGTCGGTCGCCCCCGGCGTGGCCGTGCGTGTCGTTGACCACCTTGAAGTCGTCGAGGTCGAGATACAGCAGCGCCAGCGCCTCGTCGCCGTCCCGCCGTGACAGCCGCTCCTCGATGGCGCCAACGAGTCCCGCTCGATTGGCAAGGCCAGTAAGCTCATCATGTCGGGCGCGCCGATCGTTTTCTCGCTCGGCACGCATCGTCGCGATCAGCAGTCGGTTCAACTTGAAGCAGGCCATGGTCATGGCCGCCAGATACATCGGGATCTGGAAGAAAAGGACCAGCATGAGCGGCTGTCCCGCCATCAGGGCGCCCGGAATCGTCGGGCCCAGGCTCAGCACGATCATTGCGCCGCAGAGCCGCGGCGCACTGAAATTGCGGAAGCAAATCCCGCCGACCATCGCTCCGGCGGATACGCAGGCGAGCGTTGCCGCCACCCAGTCACCCGTCGCAAGACTAATCAGCGCCCCATAGCCGACGCTGCCGCTCCAGGCAATCGAAAGCACCAGGTTGATGTCGGTCGGCGTCGCGTCATGCCTCAGCGCCCGACGACGGGCGACGATCAACACGGTGAGCCGCGTCAGGCAGATCGCAATCTCGAGCGCGAGCCACGCGATGAACAACGGCGTCGGCGAGCGCGCGGCAATGGCCGCAGCGACCAGAAGAGTGTTCAGGATGCCGCCGATAAAGACCGGCAGCGTGCCGTACAGATTGCCGATCAGTGCGACCCGAATGTCCTCGGGCACTTCCGCACCGCAATCGGCGAGCCATCGCGTGACGCGCCAGCGCGGGAGGCTGTAGATTCGCGAATCCGACTGCATCAGGGTGCTCTCGGGTTTCCTGTCGACAAAGTTTCTTGCGGCGAGGGTTGCCAAATCAAAAGGACTGAAAAATCAGCGCTCGACGATGGTCGCTTCCGGCTTCGATTTCGCTAAACGAGACGCCGCGACTTTAGGCAAATTGCTTCTTTGCTTAAGAAGCGATTGAACTGGCGTCGATGATCGTAAGACTCTGCGACGCGGCCACACTCGCTCTGGCGGAACTCCCGTAGAGTCACGGAATCCAAAATGCACCGAAAACCTGCTTAACAGTCCCTCAGCACCGGGGCTGCGTATTTCATCATGATTTATATTTCTCGCCGGTGGGCCGCAGGCCATTGGTCTGCGGCCATTCTGCTGTAGCGCCAGGACCGATGCACCGGCCGTTTGCGCACTCGGTGCGGCTGTCCGCCCCCTAGGCGCTGCGGCCCACCTGGTCCACCGGCGCTATGTACGGCGCTTCCGGTTGAGTGCGCTCCTTCTTAGGACCAAGTCTCGGCGATTTCGTCAGCTTCTCTCCACTCGCCCTTGGTCGAGGCGGCGCGAAACCCAAGTTCGGCGGCCGTTGCAAGGCGCGGCCGGAGGTACTAGAATTCCGAGGATTTTATCGACTGTTAATGCTCTTGAACGCGACGCGAAGCGATTTCCTAAGGTAAGATTTTCCGCTGGGGATCTCTCATGTTTGATGCCGCTACCACCGCGCTTTTGCGCGCGGTCCTCGAAGAGGTCTGTGAGGACGTTTCCCGTCACGAGACGGGCGCCCGTACGCATGTCGCTTCGAAGATTCTGCAAGCCGCCACCAATGGAGACACGACGCCAGACCGGCTCAAAGAGGTCGGCCGCGAGGCCCTCTCAGGCGCACCAACCATGTGGCGATAGTCGCAAGAGGCCGGGGTGAATTTCCAGGTCACGGTCCTGAAGATCCTGGTGAGCTATCCCGGCGGCTTCGCGGGGATGGCCGACCTCAAGCGTGACATGGCGATTCTGGCAACCAGCGGCCCCGATTGGGCCGAGCGTACCAAACGCTTGGCTGCTCGCGTTCCGGATTTGGACATCTTTTCGCAAGGATTGATCGAGCGCATGAACGGCGGGTGGCGGATCACCGACAAGGGGCGGGCGGTATTGGACGTCATGGAAGCCCGTCATCCGGCTCCGCAGACCGCTCATGTCGATGCGTCCCATCCCGCAACATCCCCGCCGCCGTTTCCGATCATGGCGCGCCCGGGTAAGCGCACCCGTCGTCAGCGTCGGCAGGCCGCTCGCGAAAGGGCGCGGGCAAAAGCTTCCTGATCTGGCTCTTGCGCTGGATAGACCAATGGGATCGACCGATCTGATCGGCCAGCGCGTGCAAGGCCATTCTGTGAGGCGATCTCGAGGCGACACGACTTCCAGATGCGTGACGGCATCGGCGAGCGGCCTTTAGCGAGACCCGCCACGTCAAGTCGACCTGCTTCATCCAGGCGGGTGGACGGGCGGGCGTTCAGTAACATCACCCTCTTCGGGACCCCGCACCACGTGAAGACGAGGGCTCGGGATCGGGAATGGCCTCTCCGTTCTCGGGGCAGGCTCCGGTCGGATGCCTTTGACAGCGTATAGCTCCGCGAGCTCTAACAAACGCCGCTTGGTGAATGGGTCGACGCGCTCGGCGATGTCGCGCACGCGCTGCGCCAGCCCACGGTAGAACTCATGCTCCATGACGCTACCACCCACACAACAAGAAGTAGTGACAGTTGATTACAAGGCCGCGGTCGAGGTCAATATACGTGCGCCGGATGGGCACGATTTTCGCGGCGCACAAGTGTCGGGCTTCAGCGGGATCTTCGCGACGGGGAGCCTGCAAGGAAGCAGTGAGACGCTATGTCTACGGGCTTGAACCAAGGTCCTGCGGCCCCCGGATGCCGAGCGCGAGGTCAAGCAGGAACAGGCCTGCTCCGAACGTCGCCATGGCGGCGAACGACCCAGCTGCTAGCCCAGCTCCAACGACAGCCACGATGAAACCCGCCACCATCAATCGAGCCGCGATGCGCGACTACTTGATTGGGTCAATTGGCATGCCGCCTTCTTCCCGTTGTTCACAAAAGTCGACCGGAGCTCGCTCACTGCGAAGCTGCCATCCCTTGCACAAGCTCAGAGATCTGCTTTTTCAGTCTTCGGTCCTTGAGCTTCTGATAGGCCTCGAACATCTTGATCGCCGGCTTGTCGAGATCGGCGATGAGGAGTTCAGGCAACCGGTTGGACGAGGTCTTCGATTTCTCGCCAAGCAGGACCGAGGTTGAAACGCCGAAGATTGTCGCAAGCCGCAATAGCCGCGTTGGGCTAAACTGATTGACACCCCGTTCGTACTTCTGAATTTGCTGAAATGAGACGTCGAGCTCGTCGGCTAGAAATTGCTGGGTAAGCCCATTCTGAAGGCGCAAGCCGCGGATCCTAGCTCCGATAGCTGCGTCGATCATTTCCTCGTCTGCTTTTGTCATCGCCAATATGCCCCAAATGCGGTCGATATGAACCGAAACCAATGAACTTGATCACAATGCGACGAGCCCCCTGGACTCGATGCGCATCGCCTTTCTTCGCACAATTTCGATCAGCTCTTCTGCCATCAAGAGATGTTCTGAGGCGGTCCGAATCTGATCCGTCTCCGATTTTATCGCGTCGGCGCGGCGCAGTTGCAATGCTGCCACCTCGAGACAAAGAATAATATTGCCGATGTCATGCCGGGCATTCGTCGGCTGATGACGACGGTCGAGGAGCCCTTCCGTCTCGGCATCCCTCGAGGCGGTGTAAATCCTACCGGGAGGTGCCAGACCCAATTGGGGGAATTTTAGGACGTTCGGCATGTTCGTTTTGTCACCACAAGAGGACTGGACGCGCCGTTGAGAGAGCTGCAACACATGTTCTTGATAATGAAGGTCAACTGCAACATGAATTCACAAACGGAATTTTGGCTCCATGTTGCCTGAGCGCACCGTGTTGCCCGCCGATCACCTGTCGCTGTTACTCTCTTGCTGGATGCCTTTGGCATTGCGAGTAAGCTCAGCCTCGACCAGCAGCTCATGGACGAGAATGCGCGCAAGTCGTTCGGGAAGCATGCGATCAAGCGCGGCAGTCCGCTCCATCGTTCCGACGACCGCCACGAGCGTGCCTTCTGTGACGAGATACGCGCATTGGTGCGCTTTGCCGCCATAGACGTACTCGAAACGTACAATGTCGGCTTCGCTAAGCTTCATGATCGCCCTGCGAGGTGCGCTGTTGAAATGGCGCCGGCTCGACCGAGGAATCGGATCGCCAACGTGAGAACATGTTCATCGCTCTGCTCGCGAAAGTTTATCGGCATCATGCTATACGCTTCGACGTGTATTATACGTTAAAGCGTGTGGCGCGAGCGCGTCGCAAATGCATCATCCTGCCGGATGAAGCGGCGAACACCAGCGCACACCAAACGCTTGCTTGCCCGCAATCTGCGCCGTTTGCGGCAGCAGAGATCCTGGTCGCAGCACGATCTTGCCGATGAAGCGAACGTTCGGCAGGCGCTCGTCAGCGCCCTGGAGGTCGCGAAGGCAAATCCGACGCTTGATTCTCTCGACAAAATTGCCGTCGCCCTCAACGTGGGCGTCGCCGATTTGCTCCTTCCTTGAGATGTCGATCTCGGTCGAATTTCCCCCAAGATGGCCTGTCTGCGCCGCTCGGAATGATCGGCATTGCAAGGCAATTTGCTGGCCGGCACCAGGGCCACAGAGCGAAAGAGCCCCGAACCTGGGTGTCCGGGGCTCCGTGTCAGCGTCGTAGCTCCCTCCTTGGGCGGGAAGTTCGGCAATGACGCTCGAAGGCTGTGCCATCTGGGGCAGCGCGCATTGAGCTAGATCAAGAACCGGTAAGCTTTTCGCGAATAGCGCGACAAACGACCTATCCGGCGGCAGTCGTCGGGAAAGACCGTTGAGCCGCTTCGCCAGGCGTGGACCACTTCGCCCCAGGGAAAAGAAGCAGGTTCCGCGTCGGTTGGATTACGGGCAACCCAGCGGGATTGACGGTGCCTAGCCAGGAATCCGAAGTGCCGCGATCACTGGAAAGCGGTCGATTGGCTGCTCGCCGCAAGAACTTTCCTGGTTGAAGGAGCACGCCGCAGCGCTCCGAAACATTGCGACGGAAGCACCGCGACAGTATGACTTGATCAATGGAAGACGACATTCGCTGCGGTACAACCGCCTACATTCGAGAGATTCTCGATCTCCATCTGATGACGGGCCGCTATTCGACCGTTCTTGTCCAAGAACTTGCGGAGATATTCGAGCGCCGTTCCGGCAACGTGTTCGCGATCCTTGATGAGGTTGCCGCACTGGAGGGGGCGCCGGGTGCGCGCCCAAGTCTTACCAAGCCTCCCGCCATGTTTGTCCGGCCGCCGCTCACCGGGCTTTGGCACAAGCACTACAATCAGGCGTCATTCCTGCATCAAAACGTCTCGAATCACTGGCGAGCGAACGACTTTGCCGTGCATGCCGCAAGGACCATCGGTGAGGCGGCAATTCACGAAGACAAGCTCATCGGCGCGCTGATCCACGAATTTGTCATGGGTGGCTATCGTGAGCGCAGCGAGGCCCGCCGCCTGACGGGTCAGTGGATCGTGTATGCCCGGCAGGACGATGTGAATACGTACCTGACGCTGGGGACGCATGGCGACGATGCTGCGATTCGACAGAGAGTGCTCGGCTGCGCGACCGAGTTCCCGGAGCTCGGCCTGGACGAACGGCGCGTGCCCGCTCGGTAGTCGACTTGGGCGACGCACCAATATTGCCTCACCTTCGAAGAGACGGCCAATGAGCTTGGATTCCCTGACCGCCGCCATCGACCGCTTCTTCCGGTCGTACTTCAGCCACTGCGTAACGCCAGATGAGGATACCCTCCTCAATCTGCTGAATGCGCTGCATGGTCTGAACGACAAACTTCAAAAGGATGTTGGACGAAATCTGTTTGCGTCGACAATTTCATCGCACTCAAAGCCCTCAGAAATCTCTTTCATCACCACGTCGAGCTAATCCACGACATCAAGATCATCCCGGTTAGCGATCTTCCGCCAATGACCACCGATTTGCTGGTTATCTGTCTGGTGCCTGCGGACCTGATCGAGCAGGCAGCAACGGAGACCGATCGGAAGTATCGCGAACAGGTCCGATCGGCGTTCGCAGCCTTCAAGAGATATGGATCGATCGTCAACATTCAAGCCCTGCCTGTTCAACGTTGCAGTCGATGTTTTCGAGTTGGTTACCGAATTAGACGTCACACCATCTTCGGACGCATATATGGCTTTCGAACAGTCGTATCAGTTCGAGGAGGCCAACGGGCACGATCATCGGGTGAGCGGGAACAACCAGTCTTGATTCACTGACGTCTGTTCACGCAGTAGCATGTGTCGCTCTCATTCAAATACAACACCAATTCGCTTTTCTTTGCGCCAAACCACTCGACAACGTTGATGCGTTCGCGTTCCAGACAGGAGCAGATTGAACTCCGATGGAATGCCTAGTGGACTTGCCACGTCGAGCGCTGCGCCCGTGTCGGAGATGTTTCGTACGACGCAATCGATGGCGCCGCCATTGAACTCGATGATGCCGGACTTCAGCACACGCTGGCGCGGTGCTGCGCGCTGGTTGTCCAGAACCTGGAGCGACACTTCGGGCTGCGGCTTCTCGGACAGCCTTTGTTGGGCGAGCCTTTCGGCGTGCTGGGCCGCAGTCGCAATGTCCTGCTCCGTCAGTGTCGGTCTGATCCTGGCCCATGCAAGCTTGAACCGCACCTGACCGTCCCTGAAATCAATGGCGACTCCCCTGTCGCCGGGCGTGGGATTCTGACCATAGACATTGCATCCCCACCACCAGTGCCGAGTGTGCGGTTGCTTCAGGATTCTTCCGATCGAAAGTCCGCGCCAGACCACTTCATAGTCATCAACCTGGACCACGCCATCGACAACCATCGGGCGGAGCCCGATTGTCTCTGGATCCTCGGACATTCTGAGCAGGCCTCTGACGACGTGATTCCGATTGCGTATTGCAATGGCAAGGTCAGCGTCAAGTCAACGGAGACCGTCTAGCTCCGGGCATACCCGCACCTCCTCATCAAGAGCGGCGGGAATTAAACTTCCGACCGGCGACGGACCTTTCGAGCCCTGTCCATAAAGGCCAATACGTCCTTGTTGGCCCGCTCTGCCCGATCTCCATCGGTCAATCGCGGCGATGACCTCGAAGTCCGGCGATCGGTCGGGGCATCGATGACGTCCTGAGGCGGTGCCGCGCGTCTTTTTTGCCGCAACGGAGCGGCCGGACGGCGGGTTGCTTTCCCAGGCGACTTCGCACGCGATTGGATCGCTTCCGACCCAAAGCTTTGTTCCCGGCGCTGATTGTCCACGACCGGTTCCTTTTCAGTTCGCGCGCGCCAGACCGTGGACGACAATGTTCCGACGCTCAGGGGCAGTCCTCCTTTGCCGTTTACGCCGGCGGCGGTCAGCATGCCGACCATGTCATGCCAGCTCATGCCGCGGCGTTCGGCAGCATCGAACCACCACAGGTGGCTGGCGACGAGCCGCGACAGCCGTTTCCGTCCCCCGTTAGGCAGGTGGAAGTCCTCGGTCATCGCCTTCAGCCCCGCCTCAAGCTCCTTGTTACTCAGCATGTCGACTTCTCCGCATGTCAGGAAGGATCTAAGTAGCCGAAGGAGCTTCTGCAAGTCTCTGCAAACCTCTGCGTCAGTATGCGGAATAATGCAGATTGGGAGTGATCACACCTGTGCATCAGGTCGATGCTTGGCCCGGCATCGCAATTCGCTGGCCGGTGTCGTGAGTGGCGAGTTCCTCTCAGCACATTCCAGAGGTCGGGGTCGGCCTCTCCAGTAAACCGAGATTGCAGCCCGAGCGCGAATGCGCCGGAGATCAGCAGTTCGAACGCGATAGTAAGCAGACGGTGATTGAGCTGGTTGACAAGACGGAAGGAGGCTCAAGAAGTATTAAGGGCTATTATGGCGCTTTCGTCGTGTTTGGCTTTCGCACTCTGGCATTCCTGCTCCACAGCGCTTCTACAGCGTCATTCTCAATTCCGCAGCCTCGCTCCTGAAGCGGGTGATTGACAATTCCATTAATTCTTGAGTTCGCGGATCATGGTTGACGCTATGGGAATACAGGATGCAGGCGCCGCGGGGCACTCGCAGCATCTTGCAATCGATGCTTGATGCGCGATCGACCCCGACAGTGGTCTCGATCCGTTGCGGACTGACGCCGAGCTTCTCGCGCATCCATTCGTGGACGGATGTTCCATTAAAGTCCTCCATCAGCCCCTGCGCGTCAAGCCCGAAAAGCAGATGCCGGATCCAGCAAACGGGCTCGTCTTCCACGTACCGAACGGTGGTGATCTCGCCGGTCGCGTCCCTTTGCAGGACGCGGCGGCAGATCTGGAGTAAGGTGCGGGACGGAAGATCGGTAGCCGAAATCAATTCAGTCCTGGGAGTAACGCCTGCCGCGAGCGCCGACGCGGTGAAGCTCGTGTTGAAGGTGATACGGTGGTTGAGCCGCTTCTTTATCACGACGCTCCGGGCGCCCCAGGCCGTTGAAATCATGCCCGCCTTGTTCAGTGCTTCGATCGCCCGCCGGATCGTATTCCGGTGCACCTCGAACTCCAGCGCCAAAGCGCGCTCCGACGGCAGCCGGTCGCCCGATTTGTAGGAGGCGCGGATCCGTCCCTGAAGCTGCCGTGCGATGTGAAGATAGACACCGCGCTCTTCATGATCCGACCGTCGCCGGGCTTCCTGCGGTTCGCTCATGGTGACATCGCATCGAAGATGGTTGCTGTCGGGAATAGGGTGACTCTGTCACGCTGGCGTGGACCACTGCGCAGAACGATAATTTGTAAAGCCTGTGTCGCGAAACTGCAGCGAGCTTCGTGTTTGCTGCAGCAGTCTTTTCTGCATTCATGACAATCAACGCATCAATACAACTGGTCTAAGCCACCTGTCTAATCAAACAGTCAATCCATCCAGTGTTTTGCGTGCTCGAAGCGATTGTCACACTACAGACACACGAAATACACGGCCCTGTCACCGCGGAGAGCTATCAGAACGACGCGGTTGTAAACCAGTCCGAGGTGGACAACTGAGCGCTGGAGGGGATGTGGATTGGTGCGGTGCATTGATCGCATCGCCCGTCATCAGGAAAGAGCAGAGCATGCTGACGGATCGTCACATCGCCGAATATCACGCCAAAGGTTTCGTCGTGGCCGAAGGAATCTTTGCCGAGCAGGAGATCAGCGAGCTGCGCCGCGTCACGGACGAGTTGATCGTCGAAGCGTCAGCGCTGACAAGTCCCACGCCGACCTTCGAACTCGAACCTTCCCACACTCCGGAACAGCCTGCTGTCCGTCGAATCGAGATGCCGCACAGGCACTTCGACTTCTTCAGGGAGTTCGTGCGACATCCCGCCCTTATCGACAGCCTCCGGAAGCTGATCGGCCCTGACGTACGAGTGCACAACTCCAAGATCAACCTGAAGCCGGGCCGGATCGGTTCGCCCGTCGAGTGGCACCAGGATTGGTGCTTCTATCCGCACACCAACGACGCGTTCCTGACCGTGGGCGTGTTCCTGGATGAGATCACTAGCGCTAATGGACCTCTGCTGTGCTTGCCAGGGTCTCACCAAGGAAAGATCTACGATCACTACAACCCTGATACCGGGTACTTTTGCAGCGCGGTCGACCTGGATGCTGATCCCGTGAACGCCACAGGCGCCGAAGAGTGCATTGGTCCGGCAGGGGCGGTGTCGTTCCACCATGTCCGAACGCTGCATGCCTCGGGACCAAACATGTCTGCCCAGGCCCGCCGCTTGTTGTTGATTGGATATGCCGCTGCTGACGCATGGCCGCTGTTAGGCGTGAAGGACTGGGACCAGTACGAGGCAGACATCGTTTGCGGGCGGTCGACCAACAACCCGAGGATGGTCGCACTGCCGTGCCCAATGCCCTTTCCGATGCCGCCCGAGGAGCAAGAACGGTTCAGTCTGTTCGATAACCAGAAGCGGGCGCGGCGCTTGCTATATGAGCGTCCCGCCGAGGCGGACTAGAAGCTTAGTCCGCGGGCCCGGTGGGCACGACGGCGCATGTTTGACCTAGTAGCCCCGGCGATGCAACCGGACGGGTGTGAAAGTTCATGTCGCTGTTAGTTGCGAAGCCGGGTCTGTGCCGCGAATCAAGCCGATGACGGATTTTGTGAAAGCGGGTGAAACGATCCGCGAGTACTCGCCCTGCTTCAAGAAGCGCGGGGTGGATCAAAATAACTTGGTTCCTGGGGCAGTGTTCGTCGACGGCGCGCTGTGCGTCGAATTCGTGGGCAGGGACTGACCGAACATCGATCTACCGATCTTTAAGACTGTTATCGGTTTAGCAACGCGTGGAGACATCATGAGCATTAACAGACGTAAGTTCCTGGCGGCAACTACTGCAGGGGCTGCACCGGCTTTAGCTTTCCGCCAGCCATAGCACTAACCAAGAAGCTTCGTGATCTTGCACCGCATATGGGTTGAGAGTTCACGGCACCGAGTTCCGGTGGACCCGAGAAGTTACATCAGCATGCTAGTAGCGGGTTCACGTTTGATTATCTGACCCTATGTTTTTTGATTCATCGCGAATAAGCCGCGCGGCGCAAAACTTGTACTCGGGGGCACGCGTCAGCGTGTCGAGGTGGCGCGTCGTGAGGTCGTTCGCCGGCGCCTCGAAGAACGACATCGCCATCCATATCACACCCGATTGCAGCCGCTCGTCGCAAACCGCAGGCAACCGAACACTCCCGCGTCGAGTCAGAACCTCGACCCGCTCACGATCATTGAGATCCAATCGAGCGAAGTCCGCCGCGGATACATGCACCAACGACTCCGGTGACAGCGCATCCAATGTCTTGGCGCGCCGCGTCATCGACCCGGTGTGCCAGTGCTCGCGCACCCGCCCGGTGACCAATATCAGCGGGTATTGTTCGTCTGGAAGCTCGCCGGGCGACCCGTTCGTCAACGCGGCAATTCGCGCCTTGCCTCCGATGGCGGGAAAAACCGTCGCGAACAGGCTGCCGCCGTTCGATGGATCCGCTGACAGTGGATATTGAAGCTGGCGCTCCCGGGTGATCGTCGCCCAATCCATCCCCGCCAGGGCCGGCACCGCCCTGACCATTTCGTCGAACACGGCGCCGACATGGTCGAAATTCCAACGAGCACCCATTCTGGTTGCGATCTCGCAGGTAATCTCCCAGTCGGGACGAGCGGCGCCCGGCGGCGGGACCGCGGTCTCGACCAGCTGCACGAAACGATCCGTGTTCGTCACTGTTCCGCTGCGTTCGGCGAGCGCCGCCGCCGGCAGCACGACGTCGGCGAATGCCGCCGTCTCGGTTGGGAAGATGTCCTGCACGACGAGATGTTCCAGCGACGCCAGCGCCCGTCGCGTCATCGCGAGGTCGGGAGCGGCCATGGCGGGATTTCCGCCGCTGACGTACAGCCCTTTCATCTCCCCGGCGGCTGCAGCTTCAAGGATCTCGACGACCGTAAGACCACGCTCGCCGGGAATGTCCGTCTGCCATAGCCGTTCGAAGAACGCGCGTTCGCCGGCGTCGCTGATGTTGCGGTTGCCCGGCAGGCACATCGGGAGGAGCCCCACGTCGCACGACCCCTGCACGTTATTCTGGCCCCGCCACGGATGCATGCCGGCCCCCCGCCGTCCCACTTGCCCGGTAACCAGCGCTAGCGCGATAAGCGCGCGCATGTTGTCCGAGCCGTGGGCATGTTGCGACGCCCCCATCCCCCAGAAGCACATTGCGTTGGGCGCCTTGGCAAATAGCCGCGCTGCACCGACTATCGACTCTTCGGGAACTCCGCACACGCGGGCCGCAACTTCCGGCGGATAGGCTGAGACCCGCGCCTTCAAATCGTCGAACCCCTCGAGGCGCTGCGATACGAATGCGTGATCGATCAGGTCCTCGGCGATCACGACGTGCGTCATCGCCGAGAGCAGAGCAACATCGGTGGCCGGACGCAGCTGAAGGTGATAAGCTGCGTGACGCGCGAACGGCTGCCGATAGGGATCGATCAGGATCAGCTTCGTCCCGCGCCTCACCGCGTTCTTCATGAAACTGGCCGCGACCGGATGGTTCACCTCCGGATTCGACCCGACCACCAGCGCAACATCCGCTTCCAGGATGTGGCTAAACGGCAAGGTCACCGTCCAGGTTCCAATTGCCTCCGTCAGCGGCGGAATCGATGCACACAGGCGCGTACAATGGTCGATGTGACTGGTCTTCAATACGGTGCGTGCCAGCTTTTGCAGCACATACGCGTCCTCGCTCGCACTTTTGGCAGAGCCCAATACTGCCAATCGCGCCGAGCCGTGCTTTTCCTTGACCTTCAGGAACCCGGCGGCGGCGCGATCGAGCGCCTCGTCCCACGTCGCTTCGCGAAACAGCGTCAAGACATCGGCCCCGGTCAGATGCAGCTCCGGATTCTTCGGGGCGTCTTCACGGCGTATCAGCGGCACCGTCAACCGCTCTGGATGCGCCAGATAGTCGAAGCCGAACCGGCCCTTGACACACAACCGACCGCGATTGGCCGGGCCGTCCGCGCCTCTGGCGATCACGGCGCGGTTCCCCGCGATCCCGAGCTCGACCCGGCAACCGACACTGCAAAACGGGCAAATGGTCTCCGCGGTCCGCTCGATCGTGAGTTCCGCCGGCATCCGACCGGCGACGCCGGCGCCGCTTCGCAAGGCCCCCGTTGGGCAGACCTGAATGCATTCGCCACAGGAGACACAGCTGCTGTCACCGAGCGACCGGCCGTGATCAAACGTGATCCGGGTCTCGGTACCGCGTCCTGCCAGTGCGACGATGCCGTTCACCTGCACGTCCTGGCACGCCACCCGGCACAGACCGCAGCGGATGCAGGCGTCGGCGACAAACACGACGGCCGGATGGCTCGTATCAGGCTGCGTCACGACCGCGTCGAATCCGAACCTCGTCGCCGTCACATCGAGCGACCGCGCCAAGCGCCCAAAAGTTGTGCTGGTCTGGCCCGCGAACTCTACCTCTCCCATTTCGGATGCCGTCAGTTCGACGACCAGTCGCCGCACGTTGTCAATGCGATCGTTGCGCGTCGTCACGGCCATCCCCTGCGCCACTTTGCGTCTGCAGGCGGGCACCAAGGCCGCTTCGCCGGCGACTTCGACCAGGCAGCTGCGACAGGCGGCGATCGGTGTGTACCCCTCGCGGTCGCATGCACACAGATACGGAATCTGCAGCCCGGCTCCGCGCGCCGCATCCATCACGGTCGTGTTCTCGTCTGCCTCGATCGTCCGGCCGTCGATGTGGAGTGACACTACCGGCATTCCGCGCTCCCCTGCAGCCGCTCGGCTGCACCCGCAAGGAATTGACCAGCGCTGCGGCCCAATCCGCAAATCGAGGCCTCGCGCATTACCTCGGCGAGCGACCGCATGAGGACCGGATCGAGCGGGCCCCCGGCGAGCATGCCCGCCATTTTCGATGTCCCGACTCGACAAGGGGTGCACTGGCCGCAACTCTCGCGCGCCAGGAATGCTGCCATCTTCGCCGCGATCCATCTCACGTCGTCGCGTTGTGCGAATACGATCACGCTGCTGCCGCTTCCGATCCGGATGCCCGCGCGCAGAAGGTCATCCAGCGGCAGCCGGCATTGCTCGGCGGTCAGGATTGAGCCGGCCGCCCCGCCCAGAACTACCCCACCGAGTTCCTCGCCCTCGGTCATGCCGCCGCACGCTGCAATCAGCGCAGCAATATTCGGTAGCGACGCCATCAGCTGAACGCCTGGACAACAGACGCGACCGCTGACGCTGAAGATGCGGACAGCGGGATCAAGCAGCCGCGTTACCGGCAACGACGCCTCGACGCGCATGCCCCAGGCTGCCCGTAGGCGGTATAGCGTCTCGATATTTTGAACGAGCGTAGGTCTGCCGAAGAGCCCGTGGGTTGTTGGGAACGGCGGCTGTTCGCGCGGCCGTCCCCGCTGGCCCTCGAGGCTTGCGATCAAGGCCGTCTCCTCGCCGCAAATATACGCCCCACCACTGCGGCGAAGGTCGAATTCGACATCAGCGCCCAGACCCGCAACCCGCATCTCGTTGATTACCTGTTGCAGTTCGCGATACAGATGGTCGTAATCGTCACGGAGATAGATGATCAACCTCCGCGCGCCGACGACTGCAATCGCGACCAGCGCGGCGTCGATGACCCCATGCGGGTCTCTTTCGAGGATATGCCGGTCCTTGAAGGTACCAAGTTCGCCTTCGCTGGCATTCGCGATAACGACCGGCTCACCGTGCTGATCGCGCACGGCGCGCCATTTCCGCACCACCGAGGATGCACTACCGGATCGTTCGATCGCCGCGAGCACGTCGGCCGCGTCGACATCTCCGCGCCGGAGTCGCTCCACATATCCGTAGCCGCCTGCCGAGCGATAGGATTCGAGCGTCCGCCAATTGGCCTTGTCCGCATGCACGACGTTCGACCCGGTCCCGACGACGTCCTGCGCAGAATCGCACCGCCCTCGGCACGCGCTGCCGCCGCAGAGGTACGATTCATCCCGCGTTGCCTCCCGCTCCTCCGCCGAATGCGGCGACCGTACCAAAGCGCACACCAAGTCTTCACACGCCGCAGCCCGCGTGGCGACGGCGGTCGGATGGTAACGAACCGAGGGATAGAAAGTCGCAAGCTCGTAGAGCTCGGCTCTCGACAGCTTCAAACCATCGGCGACGCGTACCAGAACGTCGTCGGTGATGCCGCCGAGCCGGTCACGCAGCTGCAGCAAAATCTCCAGAGCACGATCGCTCGTTGCGTCGTGGTGCGCCAACACGTCATCGACTATGTTGACGACGGCTCCGTCAATCGTCCGGATCAAATGGTTGCTCATTCCCCCCTCTGCAATATCGCATCCCCTCACTCAGCTGGCATAGAGCTCATTCTGTGCGGGAGGCTTCATGGGTGCTCCCTCCTGGGTCGGCGGCGTCAAGCTGCCGTTGCGCTGCGCGCCATACAGGCGCACGTACGCCGCCTCGTCGAATTCTTGGGTCGGCACGTCGATCACCATACGCCCGCATGAGAGGCCGATGATGCGGTCCGCGTAGGTGCGAGCGAAAGGCACCTGGTGCAGGCTGCAGATCACCGCGACGCCCCCCGAACGGGCGATTTCGCGCAATAATTCCAGCACTCCGGCACCGGCGTTCGGATCGAGACTTGCGACCGGCTCGTCGGCGACGATTATGCTCGGCTGTTGCGCCAGAGCTCGGGCGATGGCGACACGTTGCTGCTGTCCGCCCGACAAGGTGTCGGCACGCTGAGAAGCTTGTGCGAGAAGACCGACGCGGTCCAGGCATTCGAGTCCCAGCAGTCGATCGGCCCGCTCGAACTGCCGCAGCCATCCGCGCCAGAGCGGAACATAGCCGAGGCGGCCGGCGAGCACGTTCTCGAGTGCGGTGAGCCGGCTAACGAGATTGAACTGCTGGAAGACGACGGCAATGCGCCGGCGCGCATGCCCCTGCAATGTGCTGACGTCCTCTCCGTCGAGACGGATCTGGCCGCGATCTGTCGCGATTAATCCGGTCACGCAGCGGAACAGCGTCGTCTTGCCCGCGCCGCTGGGGCCCAGTAAGGCCACGAACTCGTGCTCGCGGACGGAGAAGGTTACATCGTCGATCGCGGCGTGGCCGGAAAAGCGTTTGGTGATGCCGGCCACCGCGAGCCGCGGGAGCCTGTGTTGCTCCGTGGCCCCGCGGACAATTGGAAGTGCGAGTGACGGAGCGGCAGTCAGCTCAATGGACATAGCTCAACCCAACCTTTGCCGCAGCCAGTTCGAAAGCTGATCGAGGGCCGTGACGACCACGAGGATGATCGCAATGATCGTGAACAGCCGCGAGAAATCGAGCAGGTCCATGCTGTTCTTGAGTTCCTGCCCGATGCCTCCGGCTCCGACGACGCCGAGGACTGTCGATGCACGCACGTTGAATTCCCACCAGAACAATGTCGTCGACAGCAGCACGGGCAGAACGTCGGGCACCAACGCGTACATGATCGTCGTCAGACGACCGGCTCCGGTTGTTCGGACGGCTTCGAACGGCCCGAGATTCGCGTTCTCGATATGATCGGCGAAGAACTTCGCGGAGCTTCCCCACGTGTGCAGTGCAATGCCCAATACGCCAGCGAATGGACCTAGACCGACGGCCGCTACGAACAGCAGCGCGAAGACGAACGAGTCGATGCCGCGCAGCGCATTCAGGAACCAGCGCGTAGGATAGTAGAGACGCGGAAACGGCGTGATGTTTCGGCTAGCCAGCATCGCAGTGGGAAGCGCCAGCAGAGTCGCAATCGTGGTTCCGATCGCCGCCATGGCGACGGTCTCGGCGGTGCGCAGCAGGAATAGCGGCACCTCATCGAGTTTCGGCGGCCAAGCCTGCTCGATCCAGCGCCAAAGCTTGGGAAGTCCTGTTGCCAGCTTACCAAGATCGACGGCCGCGAGATGAATGGCGACGACATAGAAGGCGACAACAAATACAGCAATGAGCCAGAATTGTACCCGCGCTACGGAGATGCCCTGCTGCATCCGATCGAGGTCGTTCAAGGTGCGTTCAGCGGGGGTCATCATCGCACTTTCTTGGGGATGGGAGCCGCCGGACATTTGCTGCCCGGCGGTCCCTTCGGCTCAGGTCTTCACCTTGATCTTGCCGAGCGCAATGCCGGCCTTCTCGATGGAGTCGTAGGAGGCGTGCGTTGCCGGAACGAAGCCGGTGTAGCGGGCCGGTAGCAGCGTTTTGGCCTGCTCGATCGTGATAGCGGTGAGAATTTTCTGCACTTGGATACCGAGATCCTTCGGTGCACTCGCAGACAATGCGATGGCGTCGTTCGGCAGCGGATCGGATGTCCAGACGATCTTGTTGGAATCCTCCTTCACACGTCCGCTCGCGATCATAGCGTTACGGTTACGGTCGAAGTCCGTCGCCATGTCCACCTGACCGGAGCTGACGGCCATTTCGTTCGCAGCGTGCGTCGCGCCTTCGCTGTATTTCCAGTAGGTCTTCGGATCGATCTTCCAGACCTCCTTGGCGTAGTAGCTGGGGATCAGCCAGCCGGAGGTTGAACCGACATCGGCAAACGAAATCAGCCGGCCTTTAGTGTCGTCCGGGAACTTGGAGACGCTCAGATCCGGCCGCGCGATGATGATAGCGTAGTAGATCGGCTTATCATCATATTTGACCGTGGCGACCGCCTGGCAGTTCGTCGACGCGTTAGCAATGATGTAGCCCCACGGACCCATCCAAGCGACGTCGAGTTGACCCGATCCCATGGCGACGGCCATGCCAGCCCAGTCGGTGGTCGCGAACAGGTCGAAATCAGATCCCAACTCTTTGGCGAGATGCGCGAAAACCGGCGTATAGGCCTTCTTGGTATCGTCTGGACTGGGGAGAAGCGGCCCGACGCCAAAGCGCAGCTTCTTTGATTGGCCGATGGCAGGCGTAAACAAAGCTGTGGCGGCGACGCCGGCCGCCCCAGCGAGCAATTTCCGTCTTTGAATTTTCATGACGCGTGTCTCCACCGAGAGATAGGCGCGCCGCACCATGCGCCGCGTGTTTGTTCGCTCTATCTGGTCGCTTCAAGTTGTCTAGACCTCTAGTGGGAGCATGTGTCGGGCGTGTGTCGGGCGCGTGACGCCCACGGGCACTCGGCAAATATGTCGCAACCGGATTTGACGAATTGCTCTCAGGCGGCGTCGATCGAGTCCGAGTCATACTCATGCATGCACGATCCGATTACCGGGCCTCTATCGCCGATAACCAGAAAGTTTGCAGATGCCACGTTAGACCCGCAGATGCGACGTAGGAGTCATTGATGCAGTTCGCCCGCTCCGCAAACCGCCGCTGATACTGTCGTTGGCCTTGGTGACGATCGACACGATCGATATCTCGCTCTTAATCGCCGTTATGCCCCTGCGGCATTTGGCCTTCCGCTCGCCTGACTCGGTGCCGCGAACTACGCGCCAAACAGGAGCATCTACGTGATGCGTGTGGCGGCGCCGGCACGATCCTCGTCGTCATCTTCGCCGCCGTCTTCCTTTTCGACCAAATTTCGGAGCGAATAGAGGCATTGCTCATGCTAAGAATCGCGACTCAATGCTAGAAGAGCCCGTCACTGGCGGCGGAGCGGACGAGTAGCGCAAGCCTGCTTCCGGTTCATCTGCACAAGGTCGGTCGTCGGTCACAGGATTCATCGCCCACATGGTCACCCGCACCCTCGCGCCTCACTCAAGCAACGCCCGCTACCGCCAGATTGCCGACGAGTTCGAGCGCGAGATCCGCCGCCGCTACAAGGTCGGAGAGCGCCTGCCGGGCGAGCACCAGCTGGCCGAGCGGTTTGGCGTCAATCGTCACACCGTGCGCCATGCCATCGACATGCTTGAGGAGGGGGGGCTCATTGTCCGCCGGCACGGAGCCGGCACTTTCGTGGTGGCCAAGCCTGTGGTCTATCCGGTCGCTGCCGGATCGCGCTTCACCGAGAATCTAGTGAAAGCCGGCCACAGCACGGAAAGTCAGCTCATTCGGAAGGAGATCATCGCGGCCCGCGGCGGTGTGGCTCAGCGCCTCAAGCTGCGCGATGGGGCGAAGGTCTTCGCGCTCGAGACCCTGCGCCTGGTCGACGGCGGGCCGTTCTGCGTCATTTCGCACTTTCTGCCTGCGTCGATCGGCGCTGCGGTGTTCGAGGACTACAATGGCGGCTCGCTGCACACACTGATCGCACGGAAGACGGGCAAGAAGCTCAAGCGTGTGCTGAGCCTCATCACGACCTTGCCGGCCCAGGCGGACGATGCGGCGCGGCTCGCCATTCCGCCACAGCATTGGGTGCTGAGGGTCAAGAGTGTCAACGTCAATGCAGCCAGCGGTAAACCCATCGAATACGCCGTGACGCGCTTCCGCGCCGACCGCGTCAAGCTTGCGGTCAAGATCCCTTGAGTGCCATGACTGGCAGAAAGTCAATCCGATGAGAGAGAATCAAGTCTAAATATATTAACAAATCTGTGGCATCAAACCCGGTGAATGACGGCATTGCGGGATTCAACGTGTGTCATCTCGCACTTTCTGCCCTGGTCGATCGGCGCTGCGGTGTTCGAAGCCTACAACGGCGGCTCGCTGCACACGCTGATCGCGCGCAAGATGGCCTAGACATGGCCGGTGTCTCGATCACCGTATATCTGCTCGACAGTCAGGCGAAGAAATTGTGGGATGCTCCGGTGCACACCGCAGCGCTGCGTTGGGGTGCCTGATCTCTTTTCGCGGCTTGGGCTTATCGGCATCCGCCGAGCCGGACGGCTCGTGACGCGGTGATCCGCTCCCTTGCCGCTTTGCCGCTCTCAACGATCGAGTCGAGGTTCTGGACGACAATGATATCGTAATTTCAATAAGATAAGAGTTCGTGGTTTTGTTCCGAGTGGCGCGCCATTCAAATCAATCACTTAGCCAAAATCACCGTTTGAGATCTGAAAATTAAAACGGTTTTTCAAACGGTTTAGGCACGCTACGTGGCTGTGGACGGGGCCGCTCCTAGCGAAAAGGTCAAATCCAGGATCAGAGCTTGAGCGGGAGTTCGAATCCCTCCCTCTCCGCCACTTCAGTCCCTGAGTGG
>NZ_JABFDP010000058.1:0-25213 GCF_013179005.1 Bradyrhizobium denitrificans
GGCCACTTCCTGCCGATGGCCTTCGCCGACTGGTTCATCCGGAAGGAGATGGCGACCGAGGCGCAGACGCAGTCGGTGCTGCTGGTTGATGACTCGCCGTTCTTCCGCAACATGCTGGCGCCGGTCCTGAAGTCGGCCGGCTACAAGGTGCGCACGGCGGCTTCCGCCATCGAAGGCCTCGCGACGCTGCGCTCGGGGCATACGTTCGACATCGTCGTCACCGACATCGAGATGCCGGAGATGAACGGCTTCGAATTCGCCGAGGCGATCCGCNTCTGATCGCGGCGCTGAAGGAACAGATCGAGGAACGGGCTCGCGCCGACGCGGCCAAGCGTGCGGCGTGACGGCAAGGCTCAGGAGTAGCGTGCGATGAGCAGCAGCAAGATTGAAACAACCGACGGCGCAGTCGCCGAATACGTCACCGCCGTGATCGGCGGTCAGCTGTTCGGCCTGCCGATCTCGCGGGTGCAGGACGTGTTCATGCCGGAGCGGCTGACGCGGGTGCCGCTGTCCTCGGTCGAGATCGCCGGCGTGCTGAACCTGCGCGGCCGCATCGTCACCGTGATCGACATGCGGGCGCGGCTCGGCCTTGCCAGGGCCGACGACGGCAAGCCGCCGATGGCGGTCGGCGTCGACCTGCGCGGCGAGTCCTACGGCCTGCTGATCGATCAGATCGGCGAAGTGTTGCGGCTGCCTGAGGAAAGCCGGGAGGAAAATCCCGTCAACCTCGATCCGCGCATGGCGAAGCTCGCCGGCGGCGTGCACCGCCTCGATGGCCAGCTGATGGTCATCCTCGATGTCGATCGCGTACTCGAACTCGCTGCCGACAAGATGGCGGCCTAACGGCTGCCGGCGTAAGCCCGCCTACGCGAGACCGCGTCGGTGGATTGGACCCTGACTTCGAGAGGCTGATATGAGAACGTGTCTGGTAGTTGACGATTCGAGCGTCATTCGAAAAGTGGCGCGGCGCATTCTTGAGGGTCTGGATTTCCAGATCGTCGAAGCGGAAGACGGTGAGCAGGCGCTGGAGATCTGCAAGCGCGGCCTGCCGGACGCCGTCCTGCTCGACTGGAACATGCCGGTCATGGACGGCTATGAGTTCCTCGGCAATCTCCGCCGCATGCCCGGCGGCGACGCGCCCAAGGTGGTGTTCTGCACGACCGAGAACGATGTTGCGCATATCGCGCGGGCGCTGCATGCAGGTGCCAACGAGTACATCATGAAGCCGTTCGACAAGGACATCGTGACGGCGAAATTCCAGGAAGTCGGGCTGATCTGAACTCCGCCGGTTCGGATAGCCCGTGCTTGCCCGGGCTTGCCGACATCCTGTGCCTCTGTCCTGTTGGTGAACTATGAGCGTCGCGTTGGCCAGTTCTTCGATTCCAAGTTCGACCAGACAGGAACCTCTCCGGGTGATGGTCGTGGACGACTCCGTCGTCATCCGCGGCATGATCTCGCGTTGGATCGCGTCTGAGCCCGACATGGTCGTGGCGGCATCGCTCCGCACCGGCCTCGAGGCCGTGAACCAGATCGATCGGGTCAATCCCGATGTCGCCGTGCTCGACATCGAGATGCCTGAGCTGGATGGCATCGCCGCTCTGCCGAAGCTGCTTGCGAAGAAGAAGAACCTGGCTGTGATCATGGCGTCGACGCTCACCCGTCGCAATGCCGAGATCAGCTTCAAGGCGCTGTCGCTCGGCGCTGCCGACTATATTCCGAAGCCCGAGAGCACGCGCGAGGCGTCGGCGGCGGACAATTTCCACCACGACCTGATTCAGAAGATCCGCAACCTCGGCGCCAAAGCGCGTCGCTCTGCGCCTGCGTCCTACGCGCCGGCGGCCGCGCCTCACGTTCAGCCCCAGGCACTCCGCCCGCTCGTTGCGCCGGTTCCGGTGCCGGCCGCGCCGCCCGCGCCGGCCCAGCTCGCGCGCCGGTCCTTCAGCACGCAGATGCCGAAAGTATTGCTGATCGGTTCGTCGACCGGAGGTCCGCAGGCCCTGATGTCCGTCGTCACCGAGCTCGGCGCCGTCATCGACCGCTTCCCGGTACTGATCACGCAGCATATGCCGCCGACCTTCACCACCATTCTCGCCGAACATCTGGCGCGTTCCAGCCGCCGGCCGGCCCACGAGGCGATCGATGGCGAAGTCATCAAGCCGGGCCAGATCTATCTCGCTCCGGGCGGACGCCATATGCGCGTCGCCCGTCACGGGACTGACGCCGTCATCGCGCTCGACAATGGCCCGCCGGTGAATTTCTGCAAACCCGCGGTCGATCCTCTGTTTACCTCCGCCGTGGACGTCTGGCAGGGCGGCACGCTGGCGGTGATCCTGACCGGTATGGGGTCCGACGGCATGCGCGGCGGCAAGGACATCGTCGCGGCCGGTGGCAGCGTCATTGCGCAGGACGAGGCCAGCAGTGTCGTCTGGGGCATGCCGGGCGCGGCTGCCAATGCCGGCATTTGCGCTGCCATCCTTCCCTTGAACCAGATCGCGCCGAAGCTGGTGCGTCTGTTTGCAGGAGACCGTTCGTGACCCCCCTGGACTATGAGTTCTTGCGTAAGCTCCTGAAGGATCGGTCCGGTCTCGACCTCTCGGCGGACAAGCAGTACCTGGTGGAAAGCCGGCTGCTGCCGCTGGCACGCCGGGCCAATCTGGCCGGCATCCCCGAGCTGGTCCAGAAGCTGAGAAGCGGCGGTGATCAGCTTACGACCCAGGTGGTCGAGGCCATGACCACCAACGAGACCTTTTTCTTCCGCGACAAGATCCCGTTCGACCATCTGCGCGACTATGTGCTACCGGCGCTGATCCAGGCGCGCGCCAGCCGCCGCAGCTTGCGGATCTGGTCCGCGGCCTGCTCGACCGGCCAGGAACCGTATTCGATCGCGATGGGCCTGCGTGAGTACGGCGCAGCGCTGGCCGGCTGGCGCATCGAGATCGTCGCCACCGATCTGTCGCAGGAGGTGCTGGAGAAATCGAAGGCGGGCCTGTACAGCCAGTTCGAAGTGCAGCGTGGCCTGCCGATCCAGCTGCTGGTGAAGTACTTCACGCAGCTGGGCGAGCTCTGGCAGCTGAGCGCCGACATCCGCGGCATGGTTCAGCATCGCCAGCTCAATCTGCTGCAGGACTTTTCACATCTCGGCAAGTTCGACGTGATCTTCTGCCGCAACGTGCTGATCTACTTCGATCAGGAGACCAAGTCCGCGATCTTCGAGCGGATGTCCAAGATGCTGGAGGCCGATGGCACGCTGTTCCTCGGCGCCGCGGAGTCGGTTGTCGGCATCACCGATGCATTCCGGCCCAACCAGGAACGGCGCGGTCTGTATCAGATCAATCCTGTCCGCAGCCCGCGCGGCGGAGCGGCGCTGCTGCCGGGGCTCAAGGTCGTGGCGGCGCGCTGAGCCTGCCCGTGTCTTGAGCGACAGCTCTCGGACGCGGGCCATCCTGCGTCATTTTGGCAAGCGAAACGCCCCAATTGCCGAATTCTTCCGGACGCGCTGGAACTTTTGAGGTTCCGGCGCGTCTACTCACGCCCAGGTGCGGGCCTGTGCGTGGTCGGATGACGGCGGGGGATCTAATGAAAACGAGTGTGCGTCCTCGGATTGTGACGCGGGATCTGCCAGTCATTGCGAAATCGCCGACCGGGATCGATGGCCTCGATGAGGTCACTTTCGGCGGCCTGCCGCAGGGACGGCCGACCCTTTTGTGTGGCGCCGCCGGCTGTGGCAAGACGCTGTTCGCCATGACTTTTCTCTACAATGGCGCGGTTGCCTTCAATGAGCCGGGCGTCTTCATCGCGTTCGAGGAGCAGCCCGAGGACCTGATCAAGAATGTCGGCTCGTTGAGCTACGATATCGAGCGGCTGATCGAGCAGAACAAGATCGTCGTCGACCATATCCATCTCGACCGCAACGAGATCGAGGAGGCCGGCGATTATGATCTGGATGGCCTGTTCATCCGCATCGGATTTGCCATCGATTCCATCGGCGCCAAGCGCGTCGTGATCGACACCATCGAGACGCTGTTCGGCGGTCTCGACAATCAGGCCGTGTTGCGCTCCGAGCTGCGCCGGCTGTTCGAATGGCTGAAGAGCAAGGGCGTCACCGCCATCATCACTGGCGAGCGCGGCGACGGCACCCTGACCCGCTACGGGCTCGAAGAATATGTCGCCGATTGCGTGATCCTGCTCGACAACCGCGTGCACGATCAGCTGTCCACGCGCCGGCTGCGTGTCGTGAAGTATCGCGGCACGGCGCACGGCACCAACGAATATCCGTTTATCATCGACCAGGAAGGCATCACAGTGATGCCGATCACCTCGTCGGGACTGGCCCATGACGCCTGGACCGAACGGGTGTCGACCGGGATCGCCGATCTCGACGACATGCTCGAGGGGCAGGGCT
This sequence comes from Bradyrhizobium denitrificans, assembly GCF_013179005.1. Classification (NCBI taxonomy): domain Bacteria; kingdom Pseudomonadati; phylum Pseudomonadota; class Alphaproteobacteria; order Hyphomicrobiales; family Nitrobacteraceae; genus Bradyrhizobium; species Bradyrhizobium denitrificans. The sequence continues at coordinate 4,403 of NZ_JABFDP010000058.1, forward strand.
ACTATAAGGGCTCGAGCATTCTGGTCTCGGGCATGGCCGGCTCGGGAAAGTCGACCGTGTCGGCGCATTTTGCCAACTCGATCTGCCAGGCCGGACAGTGCTGCATCTATTTCGCGCTGGAGGAATCGCCGCAGCAGATCGTGCGCAACATGCGATCCGTCGGTCTGGATCTGCAGCAATGGGTGGATCGCGGGCTGCTGCGGTTTTCGGCGCGGCGTCCCAATCTCTATGGGCTGGAGACGCATCTGGCCTCGATGCATCGCGAAGTGAAGGAGTTCGATCCGGCGGCTGTCGTGGTCGATCCGATCTCCGCGCTGATGGGCGCCGGCGTCGCCGGCGACGTGCATTCGATGACTCTGCGGCTGATCGATTTTCTCAAATCGCGTGGCGTCACGGCGCTGTTCACCAATCTCGGCGCAGGCAGCGCCGAGACGGCGACCACGGAGATGCAGATCTCGTCGCTCACCGATACCTGGCTGCTGCTCTATAATCGCGAGACCAATGGCGAGCATAATCGTCAGCTCTATCTGTTGAAATCGCGCGGCATGGCGCATTCCAACCAGGTTCGCGAGTTCCTGATGAGCGCCGGGGGCATTTCCCTGCGCGAGGTCTATGTCGGTCCCGATGGCGTGCTGACGGGATCGGCGCGCCTGGCGCAGGAGGCTAAAGATCGCGCCGATCGCCTGCTGCGCACACAGGAGGTCGAGCGCCGCACCCGGGAGATCGTGCGTCGCCGTCGTGAGATCGCGGCGCAGATCGAAACATTGCAGGCGCAGCTTGCGAGCGAGGAGGGGGAGATGGAGCTTCTGAACCTGGAAGGCAGCGCCCGCGAGGATCAACGCGCGGCCGATCGCATCGCCTTGGCTCAGAGCCGTGCGTCGCGACGGGCGGCGAGCTCGTCGTCGAAGCTGATGACGTCAGGCAAATGACGGCCGCGCCGATGGAACAGGATGGCTACAATCTCCGGCTCTATGTCGCGGGCCAGACGCCGAAATCGCTGGCCGCGCTCGCCAACCTCAAGAAGCTCTGCGAGACCCATCTGCCCGGCCGCTATACGATCGAGGTCATCGACCTGATGAAGGACCCGGCCTTGGCGCAGCGCGACCAGATCGTCGCGATCCCGACGCTGATCCGCCAATTGCCGGAGCCGCTCAAGCGCATCATCGGTGATCTTTCCAACGCGGAGAAGGTCCTGGTCGGTCTGGACATCGCCCCGAGCTGAACGGAGGACGCGTGGCATCAAACGACGCGATGCAGGCGGCACGGCCGCGCAACGAGGCGGAGGAGACGGTCGAGGCCATTCACCGCGGCAATGTCGATGCCGTGGTGGTGCAGGGCCCGAGCGGACCTCAGGTCATCATGCTGCAGGGCGCGGATGCCCCCTACCATGTCCTGGTCGAGCGGATGAGCGATGGCGCCCTGACGCTCGATGCGGACGGCTGCATCGTCTATGTCAATTCGCGGCTCTGCGCCCTGACCGGACTTGGCGCGCAGGAACTGGTCGGGCGCAGCTTCGCGTCACTGTTTATCGGATCCGTGCCGCAGCAGCGCGCCGATGACACGGCGAGCGACGCGCAGCTGCGCCGGGCCGATGGCGGCGATCTGCCGGTGTCGGTCTGGATGCGGCAGATGGCGATGGGGGGCGTGGTCGCCACGCTTGTGACCCTGACGGACATGTCGATCCAGCGCCGGGCCGAGGAGGTCGCCACGGCCGAGCGCTTCGCGCGCTCGATCCTGGAGCAGGCGACCGACGCCATCGTCGTGCTGGCGCTCGATGGGCGGATCACCCATGCAAGCTGGGTGGCCGAGCAGCTCGCAGGGCGATCCCCCGTCGGACATATGTTCTCGGAGGCATTCGCGCTCGACGCCGCAAGCGCCAGTCAGCAAGGTACGTTGGCGCGGTTCTCGCGTGAAAGTCTCGATCAGGCGCTGGCGACCAAGCCGTTTCACGGCGTCGAGGTCCGGCTGCGCGATCCGCGGATGTCCGGCCGTTCCTTCCTGCTCTCGGCCGGGCCGCTGGTGAACGATGCCAAGGATGCTGTCGGCTCGATTGTGACCTTGACCGATATCACCGAGCGCAAGCGCGCCGAGGAGCAGCAAACGATGCTGGTCGCGGAGCTCAATCACCGGGTCAAGAACATCCTCGCCATCGTGCAGTCGGTGGCCGGACAGACATTGCGCACCGCCCCCTCGCTTCCGGCCTTCAACAAGGCATTTTCCGGACGCATTCAGGCGGTGTCGATCGCGCATGACATCCTAACCCAGACGCGCTGGATCGGCATCGGCTTCAACGAGCTGCTGACGACGGTGCTGGCGCCCTATGGCGTCGGGGAGGGCCGTATTGTCATCGAGGGGCCGCCGGTGCTGCTCGAGGCCCGGCTGGTGCTGCCGCTCTCGATGGTGCTGCACGAGCTCGCAACCAATGCCTCGAAATATGGCGCGCTGTCTGCGCCGCTCGGCCAAGTCACGATCTCATGGCGCCTGCGCGATGATCGGCAACGGCTCGAACTGATCTGGCTTGAGCGCGGCGGTCCCCTGGTGGAAGGAGGTGGATCGCGCGGCTTCGGCACTACGCTGATCGATCGGGTCGTGCGCTTCGATCTCGATGGTGACGCCGTGCTGGCATTCGAGCCCGAAGGAATTCGCTGCAAGCTGATCTTTGCCCTGACGGCTGAGACGACACCGGAACATCTGCCGGCATCGGCTGTGCAGCCAGACTAGATCCGGAGAAGCGGAAACCGGTTTCCGAAACGGTCATGATCTAATTGGTGGAGCTGCGCAGGAAGGTCGCCTCGCACATCGCGCGCAACGCGCGCTCGTCGAAGGGTTTGGCGAGCCGGGGCAGGTCTCGGAACTCCGGCGGAAACAGGGTGGCGTCGTCATAGCCCGAGGTGATGATGATCTTCAGCCCGAGCGCAATGAGTTGCGGCAGAATGGCAAAGATCTGCTCACCGCGCAGGTTGACGTCGAGCAGCGCGCCATCGAGGTCGCCGTGCCCGGCCCGGCGCAGAACCTCGGCGACGCGAGAGACCGGGCCGACGACCTCGCAGCCGAATCCCTGCAGCACGGTTTCGAGCTCGAGCGCGATCAGTCCTTCGTCCTCGGCGACCAGGATTCGCAGGCCTTCGAGCTGAGATGTGTCCGTTGCCATGGCCTCCATCCGGTCGCAACCGCGTCCAGGAGTTCCGATCCTCTTTCTATCTAACCATCCGGAGCGGAGTGTCGAGCCGTTTTCGATCCGGCTCGTTAACGGACTACAGAATCGCGTGCGGCAAAAAGCGTGAGCGATTTCCTGTGATCGGGGTCACATCCTCGCGGATGGAGAGGCCGCACGGTGCATGCGCCACCAGCCAGCTGCCGACGACCGGGAACACGCCGCCGAAATCCGGCAGCGGCGCGAGCGCCTGACGGATGAAGCCTTCGGCCCCGTAGGGCCCTTCTTGTTCTGATACCGCAATGCCCTCGGCGACGAGGCTGACATTGGCGCCTTCGCGCGAATAGATCGGCTTGCGCACGAAGCTCGGGCCGAGACTGGCGGCCTTTGGATCATCCTCGAAATAGGCCGGCAGCAGGTTGGGGTGGCCTTCGAACATCTGCCAGAGCAGCGGCAGAATGCCCTTGTTGGAGAGAACGGCCTTCCACGGCGGTTCGACCCATTGCGTCAGCGCGATCGCCAGTTTCGCGCCGAAGGCATCCTGAAACATCCACTCCCACGGATAGAGCTTGAAGGCGAGCGCAATGTCCTTGTTGTCGAGATCGACGAAGCCGCCGGCCTCACGCCAGCCGATGTCGGCCATGTCAAGGATGGTTGTCGACAGGCCGGCTTGCGTCGCCGTGTCGGCGAGATAGGCCAGTGTGGCGGCATCCTCGGCTGCGTCGGTGAGTCCTGCCAGATGCAGCGGGCGTCCTTTGCCAATCAGGCGCCAGCGTTCGATCAGCCGCTCATGGATTGAATTGTACTGATCCGCGCGTCCCGGAAGGATGCGCCGTTCGATCGCCTGTTCGAGCCAGGTCCATTGGAACACGGCCGCCTCGAAGATCGACGTTGGCGTGTCGGAATTATATTCGAGCAGCTTCGCCGGCGCGCGGCCGCCCTGGAAACTGAGATCGAGGCGGCCATAGAGGCTGTCGTCCTTTCGCTTCCAGCTCGAAGCCAGCAGCGGCCAGAAGCGGTCCGGGATTTTCAGCCGGCGCAGCAGCACCTCGTCTTTCACCACGCGGCTGACGAGTTCGAGGCACATCTGCTCAATCTCGCCGGTCGGCTCCTCGATGCCGAGCTCGATCTCGGCCAGCGTAAACGCGTAGTAGGCGCGCTCGTCCCAGTAGCGCTCGCCGTCGAGCTCGTGGAAGTCGAACCCGCATCGCGCCGCCGTCTCCCGCCAATCGTCGCGCTCGGGGCAGGGAATGCGCTGCATGGCAATCAGCCGCGGTGATGCGTAGGCACGCCGTGCAGCCGACACGATGTCAGCAGGCATGTCGAGCGCAAGGCGACCGCAGCGATGGCTGCGGTCCCCATCAGCCCCGGCGCCCAACGGCGCCGACCAGTTATCGGGGCGATCCCGATCAGCGGGTAGTCGCGTTTGTTATGATTTTGAGTCTGTGTCAAAGATCCGGATCCAACTCACAACGTAAACGCGGTGTTTTCGCGGCGTCATCGCGACCGCGATCAGCCGCCATGTCCGAAGCCGAAGGCGTGGGCGAAGCCGCCGAAGCCGCCGCGCGAGACGTGGGCGGAGGAGGCGTCGGCGACATGGGTCGAACTGCTGCTTCTGGACTCGTTGTCGCTGCTGGCGAAGCCCCAGCGTCCGGAGCCGCTGCCGCCACTGCTGCCGCCGCCGGAGCGGCGGGTCGTGCATTCGGTGCTCTGCGGCTGTCCGGCCACGGCCGGATCCTGCTGCGGGCAGTTCTGCTGGCGCGGCATCAGCGCATAGGCGGTGCCGCCGACCGCGAGCGTGCCCATCACGAGCAGCGCCACATGGCCGGAGCGCTTCACCGGCGGTGTGGCGGGCGGCGGCGGCAGCGGCCTGCGCTTGCCGAATTCGATGCGTTGCTCGGCCATGGTCAGATGATCATCGAGGCGGCGTTGAGCGCGCCGGCCGAGAGCGAGGCGAGGCCGAGCCAGATGGCCGAGGCCAGCTCACCGGCGACGATGCGGTTGGCGAGGTCCGGCACCGGGATGCGGACGAGATAATACACGATCACCTGGACGATCAGCGCGACCAGCGCCCAGATCAGGCAGTCCAGCACATTGGCCGAATGCGCGATGGCGCTGACCAGCGGCAAAGTGAAGCCGAGCAGGCTTAGGCCGAGCGAGATCGCTGCCGAGGGATGATTGTCCCGGATCAGCTGGAACTCATTGTAGGGTGTGACGCGCGTATAAATGAAAAGGTATGCCGTCACCGCAAACAGGGCGGTGCAGAAATACACCAGGAACGCCGGCAGGCCGGCGAGCGATTGCAGGATCATGATCAGGCCCGAGGCGGAAAGCTTTCATCTGTCGCGGCGCCAGCATGTCCGGTTCGACGTGAACAAAGTCTATGCGCTGTTGGCCTGATTCAGCATCTGCAGCACGGAATCCCCGGTCTTGCGGGTGTGCGCGCTGAGCGCCAGCGCGAAGCCCTGGGCGTCGCGGGCGCGCAGCAGCGCCATGAAAGCCTCGTGTTCGCGCAGCGACTCGTCCCAGCGGCGCGCGTCGTAATTGGCGACCGCGCGGGCGCGGAACACGCTCGCATGCAGCGTGCTCCAGATGTTGAGCAGCACGCTGTTGCCGGCGAGCCTGGTGATCTCGAGGTGGATCTGCTGGTTGAGCCGGAAATAGGCGGCGCGCTCGGCGGCGCCGTGCAGCGCCACCAGCTCGTCATGCATCGCGTCCAGCCTGGCGATCTCATCCGCCGTGGCGCGCGCGGCCGCCGCGCGGCCGGCGGCAGCGTCGAGCGCGACCATCACGTCGAAGATCTCGGCGATCTCGCCGGCATCGATCGGCGTCACCACCGGTGTGCGATGGGGCCGCAGCGCGATCAGACCTTCGGCGGCGAGGATCTTGAACGCCTCACGCAGCGGCGTACGCGAGACGCCGAACGTCTCGCACAGCATGCGCTCCGGCAATGGCGCTCCGGCCGCGAGCTCGCCGTCGATGATCATCTCGCGGACCTTGGCGACGAGCTGATCGTGCAGCGACAGCCGCGCCAGCGGCCGGGTCGACTGGTCGGAGGACAGCTTCAGCCGCGTCGGCTTGAAGCGCGTTTTCAGTCTGGGCCGGGTTGCCGAAGGGGTCATGACAGAAGCTGCGGCTCTGCTGCGAGGTGCCTGAGATTCGGGCGGAACGCCCTCGGATCAGGCAGATCCAGAAATTCTGATGTAGAATTACATATTGATTTCATTGTAAAAAATCAACATTGCATATCGCATCCAATTGGCACGTCGCTTGCTGATTGGGGGCAGAGACCTGATCCGATCGACCTGCCCTGGAGATGGACGTGACCCGCTTTCTGCTCCCCATTCTGACCCTGCTCATGCTCGCGCTGCCCGCGCCGAGCTTCGCCGAGGACGCACCGAAGATCAAACTCGGCTACGCCAAATGCGCGCATTGCACGCCGATGTCGCTGACGCCGCAATTCGCGGAGGGCGTCGCCATCGATGCGGTCGGCTTCAACACCGGCACCGATGCGCTGACCGCTTTGGTGTCGAAGAACATCGACGTCGCGCAGGTGACCTATCTGCATTACGCCATCGCGCTCGATAAGGGCTTCGATGTCGTCGCCATCTCCGGCCAGGTCAATGGCGGCTCGGCGATCCTGCTCGGCAACGACCTCGATGTCGCGCAGGGCGACTGGGGCGCGCTGAAGGCGCTGATTGCCAAGTACAAGGCCGACGGCAAGCCGTTCCGCGTCGCCGCCTCGCGCGGCAATGCGCAGGACATCCACATGCGTGGCGCCTTCGCCAAGCAGGGCATCGACATCAACAAGGATGTGCAGTTCGTCAACATCCCCAATCCGTCCGACCATCTGCAGGCGCTGCGCCGCGGCGAGGTCGAGCTGATCTGCACCGTCGAGCCGTTCGCCACCCAGATCATGCAGGCCAAGGCCGCAAAATTCTTCGGCTTCCCCTATGACCAGGCCGCCGGCAAGCTGACCAACCTGATCCTGACCCGCTCTGACGTGATCGCCTCCAACCCGAAGGGGCTCGAAGGCGTGGTGCGCGCGGTGGTGAAGGTCGATGCGCATATCGCGGCCGACAAGCCGGCGCTGATCGAGGTCATCTCCAAGGTCACCGGCCTCGACAAGGCGATCGCGACCGGTGCCGTCGAGAACCTCGATCCCGATCCGAAGATGTACCGTTCCTCCGCGCTCGCCATCGCCGCGATGATGCGCGATCTCAAATACATCAACTCGGATGTCACGGCCGCGGTCGAGAAGAACCTCGACTACCGCTTCCTGGAAGCGGCGACCGGCAAGCCGAAGACCGAGCTCGGCTACTGAGATGATAGCGCTCGCCCAGCTCAAGAAGCTCGACCGCGCCATTGTCCCGCTGCTTGTGCTCGCTGGCTGGGAGGCGTTCTCGCGCTCTGGCGCGCTGCCGGCGGCGCTGCTGCCGGCACCGTCGACGGTGGTGTGGGCGTGGGCGGACTGGCTGGTCGGCACCGACGGCAACACCCAGACCTACAGCGGCCATTGGGTCGCCGACATGCTGGCGAGCCTGTCGCGCGTCGCCGCCGGCTTTGCCATCGCCACCGTGCTCGGCGTGGCGCTCGGCGTCGCCATCGGCTGGTCGCGCAGGATCGAGATCGTGATCGAGCCGACACTGCAGATGCTCAGGCCGATCCCGCCGGTGTCGTGGATCCCGCTCGCCATCATCTGGTTCGGCATCGCCAACAAGCCGGCGATCTTCTTGGTGTTTCTCGGCGCGTTCTTCCCGATCCTGCTCAATACCATCCATGGCGTGAAGAGCTGCGACCGCAACCTCATCCGTGCCGGCGCCATGGTCGGCGGCAGCGAGCGCAAGCTATTGCGCTACATCGTCGTGCCCGCGGCGATGCCCAGCATCTTCGCAGGTCTGCGCATCGGCATCGGCTCGGCCTGGATGCTGACGGTGACGGCCGAGATGGTCGCGGTGAAGAGCGGGCTCGGCTACGTGCTGTGGGACAGCTATTATTTCCTGCGCTACGATCTGGTGCTGGCGGCGATGGCCAGCATCGGTCTGCTCGGCTTCTGCAGCGACCTGTCGATCCGGCTCGTGATGGCGCGCGTGCTGCACTGGCAGCGCAACACCACCTTGCGCGGCGGAGAGTAGCCATGGCCACGATCGACATTTCGAACGTCTCCAAGATCTTCACCGACAAGAAGCGCAACGCCGATGTCACTGCGCTCGCCGACATCAATCTCTCCATCGCGCGCAACGAATTCGTCTGCCTGCTCGGCCCGTCCGGCTGCGGAAAGTCGACCCTGCTCAACATGATTGCCGGTTTCGAGCAGCCGAGCGCAGGCCACGTCACCGTCGACGGTCGGATCGTCACCGCGCCCGGCGCCGATCGCGGCGTTGTGTTCCAGCACGCCAATCTGATGCCGTGGCTGCCGGTGTGGGAGAACGTCGCCTTTCATCTCCTGCTCGGCGGCGGCCAGAAGGCCGAGCGCCGCGCGCGGGCGCAGGTCTATATCGACATGGTCGGCCTCACCGGCTTCGAGAACCATTACCCGTCCGAACTGTCCGGCGGCATGAACCAGCGCGTCGGCATTGCGCGGGCGCTGCTGATGAACCCTCAAGTGATTCTGATGGACGAGCCGTTCGGCGCGCTCGATGAGCAGACCCGCATGGACATGCAGAATGAGCTCGTGCGGATCTGGCAGCAGCACCAGGGCACGATCGTGTTCGTCACCCATGGCATCGACGAGGCGCTGACCTTGGGCACCCAGATCGCCGTCATGAGCGCGCGCCCCGGGCGGATCGCGGAGATCATCCCGATCGACCTGCCGCGGCCGCGGGATATCACGAGCCCGCAGTTCAACGCGCTGAAGCGGCACATTCTCGCGCTGCTGCGCGGGGAGCGGGTGGAGCAGGAGAGGGCTCCGGCATGATGCGCGGCTTGCTTGATCTTGAAGAGCTTCGCAATGGACAAGCATGGTCGAACCGAAGCGCGGGTCCGTTGGCGGCACATGCTGTCTCGACGACGGCGGTGTACCCTCTCCTCTTGCGGCAGAGGGTGGTTTCTCACGAAGTGAGAAACCGGGTGAGGGGTCTTGCTCCGCGATCTCATTTGTCGAGGCAGACCCCTCACCCAACCGAGTCTGCTGCACGCGCAGGCATGCCCTTTCCCGCAAGGGGAGAGGGCGCATCAACGCGCGGCTCGCCCGCTGCTGCTGCTGTGGAATTGCCGTTAGTCACGCCGGCTCTGGTCGTGCGAAGAGGGCTCAACCATCCATGACCAAACGCACCCTTCTCGGCATGCTGACGCCGTCGTCGAACACGGCGCTGGAGCCGATCACCTCGGCGATGGTCGCCGGCCTGCCGAACGTGTCGGCGCATTTCTCGCGCTTCAAGGTGACCGAGATCGCGCTGTCGAGCGATGCGCTGGCGCAGTTCGACACATCGAACATTCTGCGCGCGGCGGAATTGCTCGCGCACGCCAAGGTCGATGTCATCGCCTGGAACGGCACGTCCTCCGGCTGGCTCGGTTTCGAGACCGACGTGAAGCTGTGCGAGCAGATCACCGCGGCGACCGGCATCCCCGCGACCACCTCGATGCTGGCCTTGAACGAGATCCTGGCGGCCTCGAAGGCCACGACGCTCGGCCTGGTCACACCCTACCGCGACGATGTGCAGGCCCGCATCATCGCCAACTATGCCAAGCTCGGCATCGCCTGCCGCGGCGACCGGCATCTCAACCTGCAGGACAATTTCTCCTTCGCGGAGGTGACGCCGGCGGAGATCGAGACCATGATCCGCGAGGTCGCCCGCGAGACGCCGGATGCGATCGCGGTGGTCTGCACCAACATGCGGGCCGCGCCGCTCGTGGCGCGCCTCGAGCTGGAGACGGGCATTCCGATTCTCGACACCATCGCCACCGTGGTATGGAAATCGTTGAAACTGGCGGGCGTCGACACTCGGGGCGCCAGCGAGTGGGGATCGCTGTTTCAGAAATTCGCCTGAGCATTTGGGAGAGCGCGTCACATGGCTGCATTCGACACCGTCATCCGCAACGGCACCGTCGCCACCGCGAGCGACACGTTCAAGGCCGATGTCGCCATCCGGCAGGGCCGCATCGCCGCGATCGGTGAGGCCATTACCGATGCCGACGAGATCGTCGACGCGTCGGGCCTGCTGGTGCTGCCCGGCGGCATCGACAGCCACGTCCATATCAGCCAGCCGTCCGGCCCCGGCATCGTGATGGCCGACGATTTCGAAAGCGCGACACGCGCCGCCGCGTTCGGCGGCAACACCTTCGTCATGCCCTATTGCCTGCAGGAGAAGGGCCAGCCGTTGCGCGCGGCGCTCAAGGACTATCACGCGCTGGCCGAGCAGGCCTGCTACGTCGACCATTCCTTTCACCTCATCATCGCCGACCCCTCGGATTCCGTGCTCGGCCAGGAATTGCCGGCGCTGGTTGCCGATGGCTATTCGTCGCTGAAGATCTTCATGACCTATCAGGATCTCGCGCTGAGCGATTACGAGATCCTCGGCGTGCTGCAGGTCGCGCGCGAAACCGGCGCGCTGGTGCAGATCCATGCCGAGAACTACGATGCCATCCGCTTTCTCACCGACCGCCTGGAGCGTGCCGGCAAGATCGCGCCCTATTATCACGGCAAGTCGCGGCCGATTGCGGTCGAGCGCGAAGCCACCCATCGCGCCATCTCGCTGGCCGAGCTGATCGATGTGCCGATCGTCATCGTCCATGTCTCCAACCGCGAGGCGATGGAGGAGATCCGCCGTGCGCAGACGCGCGGCCTGAAGATCCACGGCGAGACCTGCCCGCAATATCTGGTGCTGACCGAGGAGGACATGCAGGGCCTCAACATGGAAGGCGCCAAATATGTCTGCTCGCCGCCGCCGCGCGACAAAGCGAGCCAGGAGGCGTGCTGGGAGGGGCTGCAGCAGGGCGTGTTCTCGCTGTTCTCCAGTGATCACTGCCCGTTCCGCTATGACGACGAGGCCGGCAAGCTGACGCCGAAGGGCCGCACCAGCTTCCGCTGGGTGCCGAACGGCATCCCCGGCGTCGAGACTCGGCTGCCGATCCTGTTCTCGGAAGGTGTCGGCAAAGGCCGCATCAGCCTGAACCAGTTCGTGGCGTTCACCGCGACCAACCACGCCAAGACCTATGGCCTGAAAGGCAAAGGCTCCATCGCGATCGGCTACGATGCCGACATCGCGCTATGGGACCCGAACAAGACCGCGAAGATCAGCCAGTCCGGCCTGCACCACGGCTCCGACTACACGCCCTATGAGGGCATCGAGATCACCGGCTGGCCGGTCGCCACGATGCTGCGCGGCAAGTTCGTCGTGCGCGACGGCCAACTCGTCGGCGCCAAGGGCAGTGGCCGCTACGTCACCCGCGGCAAGCCGGGCGCGGTGGCCTGAGGCACGTTCCCTCCATGCGTCATCGCGAGCGCAGCGACGCGATCCAGAGTCGCGGATGGGACTCTGGATGGCTTCGTCGCTTCGCTCCTCGCAATGACGACGTCGCAGCATCGCTCCGGGCGAGCTCTCACCGTCATGGTGCGCCATAGGTCCCGTGATCGACGCTCCAAAACAGACTCGTCATGCGCGGGCTCGACCCGCGCGTCCATCAAGTGGGCAGATTGTTCTCGCGAAGGGATGGATTGCCGGGTCAAGCCCGGCAATGACGACGGAGAGAACAGTGCCCATCCTCCCCTGAAGGGGACCTTCCTGGGGAGGGTGATCATCGCGTCAGTCGCACCACCACTCTCCCGCACTGCAGCGCCACCCCGAGCTACCGCCGCCATCCCGTTCCTGTTCCAGATGTGTCGAACCATTGTTACAACTGGAAGACATAATCCTTGTCAGACAAGGAGTGCCGCCATGCCCGCGCTTGCATTTTCCAACAATGATATTGCCGTGGTCGCCTGGACATTCGATCGCCGCCTTGACGGCTGTCTCGGCTTTGCCATTCACCGCATCGACCTCGCGGACAACAGCGACACTGTGCTGCCGGCGCTCGCGCGCTTTGCCGGGCAGACCGCCGACAAGCTCAAGACCGACCAGGCCCCGGTGCAGAAATTCTGGTGGAAGGACCTGTTTGCCAAGCGCGGCGGCACCTACAAATATCGCATCGTGCCGATGGGCGGAACACCCGGCCAGACCCTGACGCCGCTCGCCGCCGTCGACGCGCTGGAGAGCAACGCAGTCACGCTGACGCCGGAACGGCCGCCGTTCCACGTCTATTTCAACCGCGGCATCACCGCGACCCAGGCCCTCACCCACGCGCTGAACGATCACCCCAGCGTGCCGGCGCTGGCGCCGCACATTCTCGATCCCAACGACCCCATTCGCATCCGGCTGATGGGCCAGCTGCAGGACGGCCTGACCTCGCTGTTGAAGCGCGCGGATGCCGGTGGCGGCACCATTCATGCCGCGCTCTATGAGTTGAACGATCCCAACGGCCTCGAGACGCAGCTGCATCAGAACCCGGCGAGCCGCACGGTCATTCTCGGCAACGAGCAGGGCAAGGACACCGACGACGCCGATGCCGAGAACCGCGCCAATCTGAAGGCCGCCGGCGTCACCGTGATCGACCGTATCCTCGGCAAAGGCAGCATCCCGCACAACAAGTTCATGGTGCTGACCGAGAGCGGCAAGCCGACCGCTGTGCTCTCCGGATCGACCAACTGGACCTCGACCGGCCTGTGCACCCAGACCAACAACGCGCTGGTGGTGGAGAGCCCCGAGCTGGCCGAGCGCTATCTCGGCTATTGGAATGCGCTCAAGGCCGACGTCGACGCCGCCGATGGCGACAAGGCGGCGCTGCAGTCGCAGACCTTGCGCGACTTCGCCCATGCCAACAATGCCGACGCGATTCAAACGCCGATCGATCTCGGTCATGGTGTCACCATCGAGCCGATGTTCTCGCCCAACACGCCAGGCAAGCTCGGCAAGACCCCGAAGACGCCGAACGATATGGGCCGTGTGTTCGAGCTGATGCGGTCAGCCAAGCACGCCGTGCTGTTTCTCGCCTTCGATCCCGGCAACAATTCGATCCTCGACGTCGCCGGTCAACTGCTCAAGGACAAGCCGGACCTGTTCGTGCGCGGCGCGTTGACCAGCCCGGTGCGCGCCACCAATTTCTCCGCCGCGCTGCATTCCGGCGGCCATTCCGAGAGCGGCGGCGAGGATGATGGCGGCAGCGACGCGCCCGAGGTGAAGGTGGTCGGCGAATCCGGCACGCCGAAGAAACAGGGCGCCAAGGGCAGCATCGATTTCCGCGGCGTCCCGGCCGGCGCGGTGCAGGACGCGTTCGGTAAGTGGGAGAAAGAGCTCGCCAAATACGGCTTCGCCATCATCCACAACAAGATCGTGGTGATCGATCCGTTCAGCGACGATTGCGTCGTGGTGACCGGCTCGCACAATCTCGGCTTCCGCGCTTCCCACAACAACGACGAGAACATGCTGATCATCCGCGGCCATCGCGGTCTCGCCGAGGCCTATGCTTGTCACGTCCTCGACCTCTACGACCATTACGCCTGGCGCTTCCTGCTGAAGGAGCACCCCGACATCTTCGGCAAGCCGCTGCAGGGTGATGACAGCTGGCAGGACCGCTACATCAAGGGCGATCAGGAGAAGTCGCCGGAGCTGCGCTTCTGGCTGTCGGCAGCGGGTGGCGGCGGGGCGGCCGAAACGCCACCGACGCCGAAGAAGCCCGCCAAGCCAACCGGCACCACCAAGCCGGCCAAGACATCGGCTGTGACGACGAAGCCTGCGAAGGCGTCGACCAAGCCGACCAAGAAGGCCCAAAAGAAGACAGCCGCTGCAGCCAAGACCTCGGCCGGCCGCAAGACAACCACGACAAAGAAGGTCGCGAAGAAAGCGTCGAAAACGGCAAGCCAGCGTGCCGCCTCAGCGAAGAAGGCGAAGGCCAAGGCGACCAAGACGGCGGCGAAGCGTCCGGCAAAGAAGACCGCGACCAAGACCGCCAGGCGAGCCAAGACGAGCGCCAAGAGGAAAGGGCGCTGAGCGTCGCGCCCGCGCTGAACCGCCGCCGCGCAGACGAGGCCATGGGATCGTGATGCGAGTCCGCGGGATCGCATCATGATCTCGTCTCTTGCCCGAAGCGGATCGCGGGCCACGATCGTCCCAGTCCCTAGAGCATGATCGGAAAAAGTGGAAACCTGTTCTCCGAAAAGACCATGCTCTAGCCATCTTGAAGCGGGCTCAATAGGCCGTCCATCCGCCGTCCGTCGCGTAGAACGCGCCGGTCAGGTTCGACGCCTCGGGCGACAGCAGGAACAGCATCACCGCGACCTGCTCCCACACGGTGGCCGGGCGATGTTTGGGATCCGCATAACTGAGGATGGAGTTCGTCTTCAACCGTCCCATGCCGCTGTCGGCCGGCGCCCGCTGCGCCTTCGCGGCGACGGCCTGCGCCGCCCGCGCGATCATCGGCGTGTCCGTCGCCGCCATGTTGACGGAGTTGATGCGAATGCCGTGCGGCGCGTAGTCGACCGCGGCGTTGGCGGTCAATCCGTTGACCGCGTGCTTGCTGGCGACATAGGCCGGATTGCCGGCCAGTCCGGTCAGGCCGGCGATCGAGGCGACGTTGACGATGGCCCCGCCGCGCTTCTGCGCCACCATCTGCCGCAACTCGGCCCGCATGGCGCGGAACACGCCGGTGGCGTTGGTGGCCAGCACATTGTCCCAATAGGCATCGGAGGCCTCATGGAGCGGCGCGAACAGCAGGTCCTTCTGCTTGTCATAGTCGAACGCCTCGCCGGAAAACACGCCGTCCATGACGCCGGCATTGTTGATGGCGAAATCCAGCCCGCCGAATTTTTCGACCGCCCGCTTGACCATCAGGTCGCAGGAATCGCCCTTGGCGACATCGCCGACGAGAAATTCGATGGCGCCGCCCTCGCGCTGGATCGCGGCCGCCGTCTCGCGCGCCAGGTCCGGCAGCCAGTCGATCCCGACGATGTTGGCTCCCTCACGCGAGGCCCGCAGCGCCGCGGCGCGGCCCATGCCGCGGGCGAATCCGGTGATGGCGATCGTGCGTGACTTGAAGCGATCCCGTATGAAGTAGTTCGGATCGACCGGGCTGATCGCCAGATTGGCCGGGCCTGCGGGCTCCGCCGCCTCGGCGCTTCCCGGAAGCAGCTGCGCCAGCGGAATCGTCACCGCCCCCGAACCCAGGCTCTGCAACATGCTGCGGCGATCCATCGACATCTCCCTTTTCAGAAGCTGATCCGGGCCAGCGACATCGCGCTGAACCAGGGACGGGTGGTGCCGGCAACGGCCTGGCTGACGCCGGACAGCGGCACGGTCAGCGCCAGGCCCGACTGGAACATCACGTTGCGGCTCATGAAATACTTCACCGTCAGATTGACCTCGTAGCCGAGCAGATGTCCGGCCAGCGTCGAGGTGGTGCCGCCGATGTTGTTGAGCTGCTGCGCCTGGAACAGCCAGGCCTGCGGCACGAGCTCCCATTGCGGTGCCGGCCGCAGGATCGCCTGCAGGCGATGGGCGATCAAATTGGTGTCCTGAAACAGCTTGTAGTGGTTCAGCCCCTGCACCCATTCCTCGCCGGTGCCGCCCGACAGCAGCGGATCCCAGCGCTCATAGGTCCGCGTCGCCGGATTGTCGCCGCTGAAGCCGGACAGCCGATAGCTCAAAGTGGGGCGCCACAGCGCCTCGTTGAAGGTGTAGCCCGCCTCGACATAGCCGCCCCAGGCGCGCATCGGAAAGGCGTTGCGGTCGTTCCACTGCAACGCCAGCTCCGTCTTCGCATACGGACCGGAGGCGCCGATGGCGGGTGTCCAATAATAGCGAACGTCGGCGACCTGCAGTCCCTGGCGCGTGCCTTGCGCTGTCGTCGTGTACCAGCCGTAGTCCGAGCGCGGCACGGTCAGATAGGTCAGTCCGAGCTGATGCGGCGTGCCCAGGCCCGTCTCGAGATTCGCGCCGGCGATGACGGTGTGGGTATCGATCGCCGCCAGCTCGTCGGGAGCGAGGCGGAAGGCCTCGAACTTCGTGGTGTTGTAGCGCGCCTGCGCCAGGAACAGACTGTCGGCCGCCCAGCGCGGATTGAGCTGCAGGGCGGCGCGGTCAAAACCGTTGGCGGCGGTGATCCTGATCAGCATGCCGTCGGCGATCTGGAACGGCTGCCGGCCGCCGGACAGGTTGATCACCAGCCGCGAGCCGTCGTCGCCCGTGATCCCCGTGACGATGCCCGCATAGGCGTCCTCGATCGCGCCATGGCGGCGCGGGCCGGTGACGAACAGGTCGGTCCCGACCGAGCCGCTCGCCAGATAAGAGAGGCTGCCATAGGCGTAGACATTGTTGCCGATCGGCCCGATGCCCTGCAGCCCGCCCTCCAGCGCGGCTTCGCCGAACGACGACCAGCCGGCGCCGGCCGGTCCCTTGGCGAGCGGATTGGCGCCGACGAAGGCCTGCGGCCGGCCGTACCAGGCATCGTGATTGGCGTAGCCGAGCGTCGCGGCCGTCAGCTTGAGCTTCAGCAGGCTGTCGTCGCCTTGAAGAAGATAGGGGAAATCGACGCGGCCCGGATCCGCCTGCGGCCGGTCGCCGACGACGACGCTGACCTCGACCGCAACACCGCCGGTGTTGCCGTCGACATAGTTGACCGACGCCGAGGCCACGCCGGGGATACGCTTCACCTTGCCGAGCCCGAAATCGACCATCAGGTCGTGCAGCTGCGACCCCGGATACACATTGAGCGCCCGGCGGACACGATCCTCGAACGCGACCCGCTGCGGCCCGCTCGGCACCGCTCCCGACAGCGCCAGACGCACAACCTCGATTGGCCGGTTCTCGAACGTCGGCCCCAGTGCCTGGGCGTTGGCGGCAGAAACGGCGAGCGGCGAGAACAGCCACGCTGCGAGGGACAGACCGAGGCTTCCGCGCGAGCGGAAACGCTTTCCATACGGCATGGCTCTGACACCAGCTCAGTGCGTGGTCCGATGATCGGCGTCGCAAAGGTAGCGCGATTGATCCGGATCAACCAGAGAGAAATTGGTTGCGGGTCACCCTCCCGGTGCGCCGCCCTGTCGCAGGCGCGCCCCGCAGGCTGATAGGCGAGCTTGGGTAACGCCCCGCCGTCGCACAGCAGCGGCCGAGTTGATAGTTTTATGCAGCGTCACCGTAATCTGCGTAATCCGGTGCTCAGCAGATGTGAAACGGGCTCAATAGGCCGTCCACCGCTATCCAGGAAACCGCGCGGAGCGGCGGGCGAGCTGATAGTGTCATGCAGGATCAACGGAGCTGGCCCGGTTCTATCCCTACAGCAGACATCCCCCGCGCCGGACGAAAGGTCCGCGTTGGGCCAATTCCGGTCATTGTGCTCGCTGCATCAATTTGGCGTATGCCGCGGCTGGAAACGGTGCCCCATACTCCCGCTCAAAGTTCGCGTCGCTCATACATGCCCGCAACTTCCTGAGAGCTGTGACAAACGGCGACACAATATCCTGCCGTGCGCCTTCAAACCTGAAGACAGAAGGCTCAGGGACCAAGACGCTGCGCTTGCGATCGGGCCAGAGATTTATTCTGAGGACAGCCTGCGACGATTCCGCCGCGGCTTGCAGGCATAACTCACACTCCGGAGCGCCTATCAGAAGGCGAAATTTTTCATCAATGAATCCGTCGTGCAAAACGCGGATCGCATCACAGAGTTGTTCTAGAAAAGGATAAACACTCGTGGTGACGTCTTCCTCGAATTGCTGCGAGCCCGACGAGAATCGCAGCTTCATCCACCTACTCTTGGGAGGCGAGATCTCGACTTGAAGGTTATCTGCCATGGCGGAAATCCTTTGGAAAGCAATACGAGTATCGCTACGCTACAGCGGAGCCTGCCATCCCGAATATCCGATGGCAAATGACCGCTTCGGGTCATAACCAGCCGTTTGGTCTTTGACTGTAAAGCGTCAGCTCTGGCCCAGACAGCCGACCTTTCCCGCTGGAATGCCAAACGCCGCATGGCCACCTGCTGACCTGAGGGCACCGTCCTCGGCAGAGCCGAAACTTGCAGCAGCTCGCTGCGATCCAAGGCGCGCGATGAGGACCGCATGAGCCGGACGCGGCTAGCGCCGCGAGGCGAGGGTTGGGCCCGTCGTCCATGTTGGATCGGCGGGACCGCTCTGCAGCGTCGCTCGCCTTTCGGCGATGGCATGATGGAATAGTTCGAGGACCAGACCGAAAGCGGCCAGATCCTCCTGTTCGATGACTCCATCGTCGTAGGATTTGAGGGTCTCGCCGATGATCGCGTCGACTTCGCGCTGTCGTGTCAGCAGATCGTCTTCCGACCCGGCATTGCGCACCTCCGACACGGCCGCGAGAATGCGATTGCGACAGCTGTTGTCGTCGTCCGGTTCGTCCCGGTTCAGAAAGCGACGCAGCCAGGCGGCTGCCGAACCGATGCCGGACAGAACAAGCAGGGCGAACCAGAAGTAGTCGCTGTACTTGTCCAGAAAGGTTCGCTCCGTGCCGTTGATCACCGCCGCGGCGCCCCGATGCACGGAGGGTTCAGTCTCCTTCTCCGTGTCGGGCTTCATGATGTGGGACGCGCCGGCGACGCCTTGCGTGATCGTGTCGCGGACAGCGAACAGCTGCCGATAGAAAGCTGCCGCCTTGGCTTCGGACAGTTCCTTCCTGGCCAGGATCAGGTGGTTGACGCTGATCGTGTCGACCTTGTCCTCTGGCCAGGCCGGTCGCGCGTTGAAGACGCTGGCCGGAATTTCCTCGGCCTCGTAGCGCGCGTGCTTCAGAGCAATGGCCTCAGATGCTTCGATCGGAAGAAAGGTAGGAGCGCCACGCACTCGGGCAGTCGCGGCGATGGCGTCCGCCGTGATTTTGCTGTCAAGCGGACCAACGGCGAGATACGCATCCAGGGTCGGGTCCTGCGCAAGCTTTTCGATCTCGTCCGTCCCGAATTGAGCCGTGGTCACCTTGTCCGGCGGCACGCCGGAGCCTTCCAGAATGGTTCGGAGAACGGCGACGTTTGCTCCGGTCCTCCCGATGATGCCGACCTTGCGACCCGTCAGATGCGCGATGTCTCCGATCTTGCCGCTCGCCTTCTTCTTGGTCTCGTTGCTGCGTCGCCCGGAGGGCGACCACAGGACGACGTAATTCTTCCGCAGAATGGCCAATGTTTGCGCGTCGGGCGGCATGCCGAGGTCGCCGCGGCCGACCGCCAGATCGGTTTTGTCGGCGGACAGCAGGGCGAGCGACTCAGCCGCTCCCCCGGTCGTGAGCGGGGAGAGCCTGACTGTCCTGCTTTCCTCGCTGAAGGCGTCGGCCATCGCCTGGACCACCTGATAGTCGTCGCTCCCTGCCGGTCCAACGGCGATCCGCAGGGTCTCGGGCTGTAAGACGTAGAAGAGGGCGGCCGCAGCGGCGCCAAAGGCAACAAATCCCAGCGCCAACACGATGAGCAACCTTCGTTGACGACCATCGTGAGCGCTCCTGACTGGATCGGACGGTGACATCAGTGGGACCCCCTGACAACAGAGCATGGTGCGCTAGAAGTGTGCCGGGAACCTGGGCGAACTGGTTTCTGTCCGAAATGTTCCGCCGCGCCCACAGAGAGTCCACGAAAGGCGGTCAGCTTTGCGAAGGGACAGTGGTGAGGCCGCCGGGGTCCGCTTCCGGCGAGAGCAGTCTTGTTGTCCCTTGATGGCCGATTTCCAGGTCGGGATTACGGTGACGCCGGCAGGGTTGTGAAGACGGATATCGTCGGCGATCGCCGCGATGCTCTCGACCGCGCGCGGCGTGAAGCGAAGCTTCATGGATCGAAGCGGCGAAACGCGGCCTCGATCTCGGTGTCCGTCGCGAACCGGCGCTGCTTGGCCTGTGCAAGGCTCTCCAGCACATCCGGCAGATGCGAGGGGGCAATCTCTTCCGGCTGGCTCTCATCGCCGGCAAGGTCCAGCATTCCGCGCGCGATCTCATCTTGGGTCTCGGAGGGAAGGCGGCGTACGGCGCGCGAGCGCCTGATCGAGCAGTTTGGTCATGTCCGGCTCCTCGTGAAAGATATTGGCGCGTCGAGATGCATTTTCCAGAGGTGTCGAAGTATCTCATGTTGCGAATTGCCTCGCGAGCGCACGCGTTGTCGTCCGAATTGACGGTGCCCGCCCGCCGGATGAGCCGGTCTCAGCTTGCACGGGGTTGGAGCGATCGGTTGTGCCGCACCGGCCATCCGCGCGCTCGGAAGAACAGATCCGGCTTCGCCAAAATTCATCTTTCGTTTTTACAGAAATCGTGCTTTACTCCGCTGCGTCCCGCCCCAACGAGGGGACGCTTCGCGGTCGTCACGGACGTCGGGTGTGGGATGCGATGGGCGCTTTGGGGGCGCAGCATGGTTCGCCGTGCCGACGAACGATCTCCTGCGCACGGTGAAATCGCGTGGTCCTGGCCTCCCGGTGCTGAGGTCAAGCCTGTGGGCGTTGCTGATGAGCGGCCTGCGGGTGATGGGGGCAAGACAGCCGATCCCCAGGGAGAGCGCGTATAATTCGTAAGGCCATCGCGCAGGGAGGGCCGGGCGTTTTCGGCCAGACCTGTGGTGACTGCCGCCTGCTTTCTTTTCTGCAGGCGGGCCACGGGCGGTGTGCCGAGTATGAACGACAGCTTGGAGGTGGAAGT
>NZ_JABFDP010000059.1:0-24802 GCF_013179005.1 Bradyrhizobium denitrificans
GACCTACGACTCTAAGAGGACAGTTGCGATACAGAACCTAATAGCGGGGCGCGTTGCACATTTTCAGCCAGCGAATCCTCCTCGGCGAGCCCGTCGGTTCGGATGACGCAGGGAACTGGCGCATTGCGGGCGAGCCGCTTCTGCTTGACCAGAAGCTCGAGCGCGCGATAACGCCGTCCGCCCGCCGGGATCTCGAACACGCCGGTTTCGGCGCCGCCCTCGTCGAGGACCGGGCGGACGGTGAGGCTCTGGAGCAGCGTGCGCCGCGCGATGTCCTGTGCAAGCTCCTCGATCGAGACGCCCGCCTTGATACGGCGGACATTGGACTGGCTCAGCACCAGCCGGTTGAAAGGAATATCGCGTGACTGGCTCAGGACGATCTTCCGAACAGATTTAGCCATTGAAGTTTCTCCGCGACGGGCGGTCGAGAACCTCTCTCGACCTTCTGGCCCGTCACGAAGCGAAGCGCCGCCCTCTAACTCTGCAGGGCGGCGCCAGCCGGAGAAACCGAGAGCTGAGGCTCGTCACGCGTGCTCCATCGGGGCAGCGCGAACGGCCTCAGTTTGCCCGATCGAGCAACTTTTTGGCCTTCGCCTCGAGATCCAACCGGGCGTCCTGGTACGGCTTGTCGCGCGCCACGGCGGTGATGCCTTGGACGAAGTCGAAGATGCTCGCAGGCTTGCGGCCTTCCTCGGCGAGTACCGTCTCGATGATCTTAGCCGTCTCCGACTTGCCGAATCCACGCTTGCGCAGAAACTCGGTGCGCTCCTCATCCGTGCGCGCAACAATCCGCTCCCGTGCCGCCCTGATGCCATTGACGAACGGCGCCGGCGAGGAGTTGGCGAAGCGCGTGAGCGCCGGCGCCGCCTCGTGCGCGAACCGGGACGCGGCGTATTTGGAGTGTCGGATGGTGATCTCCTCGAAATCCTCCACACCCCAGAGATTGCGATTCTGGCACACGGCGCGGAGATAGAAGCTCGCGATCCCAAGCGTCTTGGCGCCGACCTCGGAATTCCAGCAATAAAAGCCGCGGAAGTAGAGGTCGGGCGAGCCGTCCGGCAGCTTGCCCGCCTCGATCGGGTTGAGGTCGTCGACCAGGAACAGGAATACGTCACGATCCGATGCGTACAACGTCGTCGTGGCTTTCGTGATATCAACCCGCGGATTGTAGATGCCGGTCGACCAGTCGAGCACGCCCGGTACTTTCCAGCGGGTGTCGCCAGTGCCGTTGCCGGCAATGCGCTGCACGGCGGCCACGAGTTCTTGATCGAAGATGCGCCCATAGTCGGGGCTGGTGACCGCGCGAAGTTCAGCATGTCCGTCCCGCACCTCGAGCGTCTTGATCAGCTCCGCACGATTGGAGGTCAGTCCGTACTGTAAATTGATAGCGGCGAGCGGCGCTGGAAGCTGCCGCAAATAGGCGGACGGCGCGCCCACCATTGTTGCAAGCTGACCAAAACTCCAGTGGGTCGGCGCAAGCGGCGCATCCTCGCTTGGCAGCATCAGCGTCAGCCGCTCAGCATCGTCACGATTCGCCTCCACCCTGATCGCTGCACTTTCGACTGTCCGGGTCCGGCTCCGCTCGGCGCGACCGCGCACGGCGGCGTGGAGCTCGGACAGCGACAGGTAACGCTCGTCCGCCGGCCGGGAAAACCATTCCGATGCGACGCGGCCGACGCGCTCACCGCGGCTCAGATCCACCTTGTAGCCGCCACGCGCATCGCGAGCGGCATCCAGAACATTCAGTTGGGTCATGGGATATCTCCATGACGGGCGCCGCGAGACTCTCCTCTCGGCTCTTAACCCGTCACGGAAATTCCAGCCAAACTGTAACTCTGTGATGCCGCGGGGGACTGTCGGACGCGCAGCGATCGAAGGGCACACTTTTGGTGAAGGTCGCCGGTGGCTGCCCGGTCGGCGTAAGGAGCCAGGCAGAATGGAACGAGATCAAGAAGCCGGCAGTGACAATGCATGGCGCCAGTGACACGGCGGCTCGGCCGGCAAGCAAAACGACCTGCAACGGGGAAAGGCTCCTAGGCCGCCGATTTCTGCTGTTCGGCGATCCTCTGAAATTCGGCGAGGAGTTCAGGAAAGTTCTGAGCGAGGTAACGCACAATCCGGGCGTTCTCAAGCAGGCGATGAAGATAGCCAGTTGCGACGACAAGATCGAGATGATCGGCTCCATACGACTGTTCCATGAGACGAAACTCGCGATCCAGGTTCGCGGATTCCTGCTCCATCAATGCGACTTGTTCATCCGTAAGGCCTTCGACATGCTTTGGTCTTGCCGTTTCAACCAATTGCGACTGCGGAGTGGCTCCCACCAGGGACTTCGCATACGTGATAGAGAATTTGTTCATGGCGACCATGAGTTGGGCCGCCTCTATCTGTCGCATCGGCTGCATCTTCCGCAACTCCGCAAATGTTGCAATCGGGACGTGCTTGTCCTTGAGCAACTCGACCGCTTCGGTGCAGATGCCGTCCAGCAAGCGCGTCTTTAGCCGGACATGAGACACGTTCACATTGAGCACCTTCGCGATGCGTTCTTCCGGGACCCCTCGTTTGATTGCGGTCAGGATCATGTTGCGCTCCTGAACGGTCGCGATCCGGCTAACTCTCTTGTTGTATGTAAATGCCTCGTCGTCGGTCGCGACCAGGCACGTCGTTTCCGTGATCCCCAGCTCCTGGAGGACGGCGAGCCGCAAATGTCCGTCGAGGAGGAGATACTTGCCCTTTTCGCTCCGATCTCGCGCAACAACAAGCGGCTCTACAAGCCCGATCTCTCGTACGGAGGATTGGATCTGGCTATACTTCGGAGACTTCTTGACCGCATCGTTGATCAGACGGAGCGGCTGAATAGCGCCAATAGGAAGAGTCACGCGCTCTTTCTCGAACGCCATTGTGATGGGACGCCGATCAGGTTTGTGGGGCATTATCCGACGTCTCCTCGTTCCATCCGTCCCAACAACTTCTTCGGCACGGAATCGAGCTTTTCCGCCTTCAGGAGGGACACAAATCGTTCATCTCCAAAGAGCTCACGCATCGCATGAGCAATGAAGAGCAGTCGATTTCGAGTCGCGTCCGCCTTGCGTATCAGGAGACGCTTGCGGTCCGTATCCTCCTTGTAGGCACGTAGCAGGGTGCGGGAGGATAGCTTCTGTGACGCCTCTTTCGGACCCCTCCCACGAATTGCTCGCCCGCGACGCCGCCTGCTCTCGACAATGCGCTTCACGATCATCAATTTTCGGCCCCGCAAGAGATTTCGTTCGTAGGCCTGATGAAGCGCTTCCTGGATGCCGATATCGTCGGCGTCCGCGATTTGTACGGCGACGCTCACTGGAATATGTCCAGCTTCGACCGCCCTCAGCAGACGCTGCTCACCTTGCGCGAGCAAACGGCCGACGCCGCGAACATATTCGAGCGACAATCCGGTCTTCTTTGCGATCTCCGGATCGGTATAGCCACGTTGTTTCATGCCACCGATGTCATGGAGCAGGTCGATGGCGTGATGCTGGCGCCTGGCACAGTTCTCTACCAGGCTCTTGACCATGCAGTCTTCAACACTGGCTTCGATGACAAGCGCCGGGATCTCGCTGGCCCCCAGCTCCATGAACGCCTCCAAGCGCCCCTGACCGCAGACCAGGTCGTATCTGACACCCTGCTGCTCCTCTCGCCTGGTGACGGTAATCGGCTTCTTGAGGCCCAACGCAGCAATGTTTTCGACCAGCTCCCGGAAGCTTTTCTTGTTGCGTATCCGCGGGTTGACGACCGATACCTGTGAGACAGGAACGATCTGCACGGCGAGCGAATTGGATTCTGCCATCACGCAACCTCCCTGAGGGGGACTCTTTCTGCCATCTCGAAGAGCGGCTCCATGGAATCGAACAGGTAAGCATCGAGCGAGATGCCGTTGTGCTCTTGCAGCCGCAACACTCGCTCGTCCATGTCTAGGGTCGGCAAGATGAGGTAGTCTCGAGCTGAAATATTTGAACTGTCCATCCGGACCGCGACGGTGACATCGGGCATCAAGCTCCGCTCCAATCGAACCCGCCATCGCAAGGCACCTCCGGCTGTCTCGCGACAGCGCGCGATCACGACAGAGACGGAGAACTCGTCGTTCACGATCAGCAATTCGGAGGATGCCTGTTGGCTGACGCACCCGCCAAAATGCTCAAGTCCCCCGATGACCTCCTCGATGACGGCTGGATGGAGCCTTCGAAGCGTTCGATTGATCTCGATGTAGTTGAAGTCCCTTTCGGGCGTGTAACCAACCAGACGATAGGCACGGATCAAACTGCCGAAGCGTCGCTGGAATGCACCACTGGACGGGCAGCTGTCCGTCTCATCGATCAGAAGCCCGGAAAGAGCTCCTTGGGAAAGCAGTAGCTGATGAAGGCAGACTAGCATTTCCTCATCGGTCATCCGGTGTGAACGTGCGTCGATGATCGCTTGAGCAGCGTCGTACAGCATCCGATCGACGATTGGTTGAAAAGCATTTTCGGCTCGCACCCAAGTCTGCGGATCATTCCGGATGCGGTTCTGCTTCAGCTTGAACGAACCACGATTCCAGACATTGTTGCCAATGTATTTCTCGTTGATGAGGATCTGATGGACGGTACCGCGGGTCCAGGACCGATCGAGATCAGTTCGGATACCTCGCTTATTCAAGTTGTCTGCAATCGTCGCCTCGTTGAGCCGCCGCTCCACGAAATCGCGATATATCCCGGCAACAATCTCTGCTTCTTCTTGCGGCCCGGGCACCAGGATGACACGATCGGTCTGAATGCTCTTGTGCTGACGGCGCTGCAAGATCCCTTTCGATTCGCCGCGGTCATCAACGAGTTGACGGCGCAGGCCGAAGCCTGACGGGCCGCCTTGGCGAAAGCCCAACTCGATGAGGCGCTTTTGGCCGGCGAACACCTTGACTGAAAGTTCGCGGCTGTATTCGGCTGCCATGCGCCGCTTGACGACCTTCTGGACGTCGGAGCCGATGCTGCCGTCATTTTCGAACTCTTCCGCACAGTAAGCAACCTTCACGCCGGCCGCGCGACAGCGGTATTCGTAGAACGCGGCCTCGTCGGAATCCGGAAACCGTCCCCAGCGACTCACATCATAGACAAGAACGACTGAGAAATCGGCCGCTCCGCCCTCGATGTCGGCCAGCAGGCGTTGCAGACCGGGTCGCCCTTCGACATTGAGCCCGCTCCGACCGGCGTCGATATAGGTGCGGGAAATTTCTAATCCTCGCTGCGCCGCATAGCGCTTAATTATATCGGACTGGTTTTCCGTCGAATATTTCTGGTGCTCCGTGGACATGCGCACATACTGCGCCGCGCGAAGCGATCGAGGAGAATGTGGGTCCTCCGTCCGCTGGCTGAGAGGCGGTGTTCTCGACGTATCTTTGCGTTCCACGATACTAACCGGTCTTGGGCTTGGACGTGGCGCCAACTGAAGGGGATGCTGAGGATCGCTACTCCGCGAGTGTGTCGAGTATCTAACTAGAAGGGATTGGAAAAATGTTGCCAAAGACAGGCAGAATTTTTCGCAATGGAAGCGGTGATAATGCGCCCCGTCTGGTTTACGCGCGGGCCGTCAGCGAGGCCTTGAAGAAGGGATCGAGGTCGACGCCCCATATGACGAAGAAGATTCGGCAATGGACCGGGGCTGGAGAAAGGACCATCAAGAACTGGCTTGAGGGCACTTGCGGGCCAAGAGGCGAGCACCTGCTGCTGCTTGCGTACTATTCAGATGAGGTTTTTGAGGCAATCCTGACGCTGACAGAACGAGACCGAAACATCGCGAGACCGAAGTTGCGGATAATCTGCGAGGAGATGACCAAGTCTCTGCGGATTTTCCGTAACCTCATGGATCAGGAACTCTGAGGAGGGCAGACGTCGCTTGCCGGCGCCAAACCGTGCGTTGCGGTTGTAATTGGTCTCGCGACAGCGCCTCCAGCGAGGCGGCGCTAGAGAAGATATATGACCATCCTCTTGGGTGCGTGGCCGCACACAGGTCAACCCGCCCCTCCTTCACCTGTGCTGGCGTCGACGCAGCCATCGCAGCTATTCGCACAAGAATCGTGGAGAATCTTGTTGGCGACAATCGGCACACTGCGGCGCATCTCCGGATCTGCAGAGCGCCGGCATCCGCCTTGCTGCCCGTGTTTGCCATGTTAATGGCCCTAGTCGATCAACTTCGAACGCCAAGGCTCCCGACGGGGGATTGATCGCGGCTCTGGTCGCCCGAGGCCCGATCCCAGTTCGAAGCAGGTTTGTCTTCTTGCAGATCACCCAATGCTGTCGTCGAACCGCGCGTTTAAGGCAGATCAGCTTTGCAGCCGCGCTATATGGCGAGCGCTCCCACAATCGCATCCTCTTCTTCGGTAAGCGGTTCGAATTTTGTAAACGGAGTGAATACACCCCGTCGATTACCTTCCTCACGGATGTTACCAATCACATGCTTGAGAAAGCGGTGCTCGACATGAAAGCTGGACAGCCACGGAAACAACTCCAGCCAATCCAGATGTGCCTGCATGGCGCGGGCGCGAACTAAGGTGGAAGATGCGCTTGCCGCTTGCTGAAGTTCTGTCACCTTCTGGCGGACTTCAACGGCGGCAGCCCTGGGCAATCGCCGGGGCACAGCCGCCAAGCGGAGGAGCTTGCGAAATGCCGCATCTGTTTGGACCTCAAGTGGATCGGAGCCAAATTTCCGAATGCCGGATACCTCGATCGTCGCGTGCCGTGCGATGTCAGCGTCGACGGTGCGAAGAAGCGATGCAAGCCTTTCCAGTTCAGTGGGAGCAAAGACAGTTCCGAACGTGAGAGCGGTAGTGAGATCATCATATCCAAAATCTATGTCTGCACCATACAACGTTTCAATGAAGTCATAACAGGAGCGAATTGTGAGCTTCGGATCAATCCGATGGTTCCAAAGAACGTACACAGGCTCACCGTCCGCCATCAGAATCTGATTCTCGACGATCAGGAGATCGTCGGCCGCGCGT
This sequence comes from Bradyrhizobium denitrificans, assembly GCF_013179005.1. NCBI lineage: Bacteria > Pseudomonadati > Pseudomonadota > Alphaproteobacteria > Hyphomicrobiales > Nitrobacteraceae > Bradyrhizobium > Bradyrhizobium denitrificans. The sequence continues at coordinate 7,004 of NZ_JABFDP010000059.1, forward strand.
TGGATATCAATTGCAGCTTTGATGCGACCGTCGTCGACGATTCTGCCCGCGTTAACCGCATCGATGGTGGTAACGCGCTTGCCCGTCCGGACAAGCGACGTGCCGAGCAGACTAACGGCCGACGAATCGCCAGCCGCAAGTGCTGCAAAGAATGGCACTGCGAGGTTATGGCCGCCAATGGGCCACCAAAGACGGTTGTCGAACTCCACAATTTCAACGGGTTGACGCTCAGCATCTGGAGAGACAATTCGATACGCCGGGGTGGTTTCAGAGCGGCGGGCCGTCCGCACCTGTATGAATTCGTGGTCTCGGACCCAAACGCGGCTGGCGGTCTTTCGACCCGGTCGGATATAGCTGACCGGGTAATGGTACGTCACGCGAAGAGGATCGGTGAGGCACAAATGCGTCTCTGCGCCATGGCGCAAGATCGGACGAGGACGCCTGCCCGACGGCGGAGCCACTGTGATCGAGAAAGAAGGCTGACCTTGCAATTTTTGAATCATCTCGATTCCCATCAACTTTCAGGTACTGACGGCGCGCTGCTTGATCGTAAGCGGCCGCTCGCGCGGAGATCTCAACCTCGAGTCCAGCGGCGATCTTCAGCCAATGGGCTGAGGCCGCGACAACGAATGCGGCCTAAGCCATTGAAAGTGCTGAGATGACGCATCTTGGAGCTAGATTTCTTCCTTGTGACGAATCCGCATTCCGATGAACCGCCTGCCCTCTTTTCCACTCCTGCGGTGCTCGATTCCGCGACCGGCGGACAAAACGCGCTGCACGAAGCCGTTGATCTCCGGTAGGGTCTTGAAGCCTTCCGCCGCGGCCCATGACCGAAACTCCGTGTAGGCGTCGCGCGTCTTGATCCCCTTTCTCACGTCGCCGTCCGCCTCGACCTTCACGCGCTCTTCGATCCAAGCCGCAACCGGATCTGCCGCAAAGATCCATTCGCGCAGTGTTTGTCGGCAGGAGCTTGGAGTCGTAAACACGCCTTCCCGAAGGGCGCGCGATGCTCCGTCAATCGCCCACGCGAGCAGGAGGTCAGGTTCGCGTTGCCCTACCAGCTTGCCAATTCCTTCAATCCGTTCGGTAACGGGGATAATGCGATTGAAGGGGACAACGCAAAGGCGGCGCTGCACCCCTCGGTCCATGCCGCCAATAAACGGCGGCAGTGCGTTTGCGGCGAAGACGTGTTGCGCCATTGGACGAAATTCGATCCGGCTCTTGTACACGTCGCGTCCAGGGACAGGATCCCCGGTGACGACCGACTTGAACCGATCGGAGGCGACAGCGGCGGCCGAGAGCTCGTCGGTCGCATTCAAGAGCTTGCCCGCAAGCGCGATAATGTGTCGCTCGTCGCTCATGATTGCCGGCGGGACAGAGCAGACGGCCGCTTCAGGCAGCAGACCCCGCACGAGATCCAGGATTTGGCCTTTGCCGTTCTCCGCAAGCGGACCGTAGAGAATGACCGAACGCGGCTGCAAGAGCTTGGTTGCGTGGCCGAGCGCGGCAACGCCGCAGATCTCTGCGAGCAGCTGCACCTTTTCAGAGCGATCGGGATCGCCTTTGAATACTCCGTCTAATAGTTTCCGCAATAGCGACTTTGGCGGCAGCCTTATCGATCGGCCCGGCTTCCAGTGACCACAAAGCGTATGGCGAGCGCGATGTTCCGGCGAATGCGGGCGAAGAGTAGGCGTCCCTTTCTCGCCAAACTGAATGAACCCCGACGCGCAGTTGATACCAATCGCGCGCGCGTCAAAAAAGCCAGGCTCCGAACAGCTCTTGAGCAATTCATGCAGAATGGAATTGATCTTGCCTTTGCCCAGTTTGATCCATGCCACCGATCCCGAGGGCGTCGGATACCGCGCGCCATCAAATTCTTGGACGAGCGCTCTGAGCTTATGTTCGGGAAAAGCCTCCCAATGCGTTGCCGCATAGTGCCAAAGTTGCCCCTCCGCATAGGCGACGTGCCCATAGGTCTCTTTGAGCCGCTCCAACAACCTCTTGCAGATTTCGACGTCGGAACCGATCTCCAGCAAGAGGTGGTCGCGCGCCTCGCCGAACCAGGCGGCCCTGTTCTGCTGTGCCGAGGCCGCGCTCATGCGGTTTGAGAGTACCGCTGAGGCGTCATTTTGCGGGCGCTTGTCCTTCCGCTCTTGGGACGCGGACTCTCGGGAGGGCCGCAGACGCATGGCTCGACTCGCTTTCGTCGGGACGACGCGCTCTCTGCGCGTCTCTACCTTCGTCGAGTCAATAGAGTCGAACATGTCGCAAACCTATAGAGGTGAGTTCGAATGTTTGAAGCGTCTCGCCGGGACAAACATTCAATTGCTCAAAGTCCTCTCTGTCGTACGACTGTCCTCGGGCTTGGCGCCTCTTGGCTTTTTCACGCCGAGTCTCTTTGGTGAACGCTTGCGACGAATTGCTGGCTGCGCGGTCTTGGGATAATGCTGACGCGAAGTCTCTAGCAGCCTTTGATTTTTGAGCGCGCTTTGTATGAGCCAAGCGAAGAAATCACACACGATTTTCGTAAACTCGCTGGTGGGCCGACCCTCAGGTTGCTGCAACAATGCCCGCTTTACCAGTGCAATCCTAATCCTAGCTCGGTCAATTGAAACTGGAGCGATGGGGTGGTCACACAACCGACGCATCAGTTTATGATTGCCTTTTAAGTGTCCGATTGATGGAACGACAATCGTGCCCCGATTTTGAAGTTCATTCAGAATACTCTCGAGCTTAGGTCTCGCAAACCGATCCTCTTCAACCATTGTGGTGGCCCGCCAATTGGATTGGCGGAGATTAGCGTCAGGGAATCGAGCTGAGACTGCCCCCTCACGAACCGCGATCTCTTTGATCAGCGGGTGGTCGAATAGTTCAAAGAGGCCGTTCAATGTCTTCTCACTCTTGTCATTCCAAGCACTCGATTTCGCTGGGTCCTTCCTCTCTCGGCCGCGCGCCAGATAGTAGGCATATGCAGGCATCGTCAGACTACCCATCGCTTGTCTCCATCGTCCATTATCGTTCTCTCGTTGCGTAGGCTGGATTACTCAACGAATCCTTGAGCAACGACCTTCGTTTTCGGGCGACCGACCTTAGAGGTTAATGCGACGTTGCCCTCCCGAGGAAGAACTGAAGCTTCGAACAGGTAGTTTGATACGGGCTGCGCCAATGCGAATGGGTCGCGATGCTGCAAGCGCTCGAGTGGACGTATCGATAGGCAAGTCTCTGCAATTCGTAGCCGAGGGTGCCCTTCCAACAGGCCATCACGATCCATCTGGGCTTCGCGGGCGGACAGCGCTTCCTGGGACCTAACCTGACGTCCTCCGTTGCTGAGGCTCCTCAAACATTCGAACTCACCTCTATTAGTTTGAAGGCCATTCGCGATTAGTTTCGGAGCTAACGCTACGAAGCTAAGAGCAAGCAGCAATGAATGATGTCACGGCGACAAAGTCGATTGCCGTAACGGTGCCCGCCACTGACCAATACGTGGCGCGGCACCACGACAGCGCCATGGCAGCGATCGCGGCAATGTCGCCGTCCCGGCGATGGGGCGCCGAAACGAATCTCCGTAGCTGGCGCCGCTGGGTCCATTCTATCGATCCCGCCCGGGACAATGGCTGGGCCTTCTGCGGCGTCGAGCTCAAGCCCGGCGCTGACGCCACGCTGCCCCTCGGCGCACTGATCGTGGCCTGCGACTCCAGCTGGGCGAAGGCCAAGTGGTACACCGGACAGTTCATCCAGCCCATGACGGTCGATGCCGCGCTCTACGAGGTGAAGGATGACGGCCTGATCGAGTTGACGCGCTCGATGCGTCGGGCTTGGGCGCGCGACCTCCTCGGCTGGCTTGTCAGGAACCGACCGGACATGCCGCTCGCGAAGATCAGCATGTCGAACGCGCGCGGAGCGATGTGATGGCGCGCACCAACAAGACCAAGCTGCGCGGCAAACGATCGGCAGTGGATCGTACGAAACAGCGCCACCGCTCGAAGGCCCGGCGCAAGATCGATCCGATGTCACAATCGTATGGACCGATCGGTCGCGCCTGGAAGGCGTTTAACCAGAAGCTGTTTGGCGGCGAGTTGCCGCCTTGCCTGATCACGCTACAGCGCAAGAAGCGCGCGTTGGGCTTCTTCGCAGGACGGCGCTTCCGGTCCTCAGACGGCACCATCATCACCGACGAAATTGCTCTCAACCCGGCGCACTTCGCACAGCGCGGCGCCAAGCGGGTGTTGTCGACGCTCGGTCACGAGATGGCCCACCAGTGGCAGCACCACCATGGCAAGGTCTCGCGTGGTGGCTATCACAACTTGCAGTGGGCGGCCAAGATGGAAGAAATCGGCCTCGTGCCCTCGCACACCGGGCGGCCGGGCGGCGAGAAGACGGGCCAGCGGATGACGCACTATGTCAGGCCTGGCGGCCCGTTTGACCGCGCCGCTGACAAGCTGATCGCGAAGGGTTTCGCGCTCGCGTACGTGGAGCGCACGACGAAAGCCGCACGCAAGATCGCGCTGAAGAAGCGCCAGAGCAAGACGCGATACCAGTGCGCCGGTTGCGGGCAGAACGCCTGGGCCAAACCGGACGCCCATTTCATCTGCGGCGATTGCAAACTGCGGCTCCTGCCGTAGCCACCTAGTCAAGAGGCTTAGTCAGAGGAGAAGTCAACGTGAGTGCAGCATGGGACTTTGTGTGTGCGATCGAGGCAATCGGCGAAACGCCGGTGGGGGTGGATTTTCAACAGACGCTGATGCGGTCCCTGACGCAGAAGCTGCAGCACGCTGTCGGCGACAAGCGCCCCTGCATCCTGGAAATCTCGGCCCAGCTCGGCCTTCCTCCCTATCTGCCGACCGCGACCACTCCGGTTCGCTTTCACGTCGGCAACTGGGTAACGGTCTCCGCCGTGGAGCGCATGGTGCGCAACGGAGTCCTGCAGACCGCACCGGTCCAGCTCTGGGATGAATCCGGTCTGGTCACTCGCGGCATCCAGGGGATGCGTAACAACAGGCCGGTCATGATGATCACGGCCGCGCGCAATCTCGAAACGCTGTTCGTCCGCATCGGCGCTTTTGATCGCCGGCTGCAGTTCGGCGGCAAGAGCTAGGCGCAATCCGCGCAATTCCATCCAAGGCGATCAATTCAGGAGGTTAAACGTGGCGAAGAAAGTCCTGCCGAAGGCGTCCAATACGGCGAACGAGAAGGACAGGCGCAAGAAGGCGCGCAAGCGGCGAGAGAACGCTGCCGTGCGGCAGCGCGAACAGGACGCGCGGGATTACGGTGAGATCCCCCCGCCGCTGGCAATCTTCGAGATTCTGCCGAAGGTGCTGCAGACCGGCAATAGCAACATGGTGATGGCCATCGTGAAGGAGATGCCGCCGAAGAAGGATTTTGCCGGCCGCTACAAGCAAAGGGATGTGGTGCAGCACCTCAACATCGCTCTCGGCGTACAAACGCTGCTGGCTTACCACTGCCTCGCCGCGGTGCTTGGGAGCGGAGCGAAAGCCAAAGAGGAGCTGGGCAAGCTTGGCGGCGGGTCCGATACCGTTGACTATCGGCTGAACGTCGGACGCGAGCATTTGACGAGTCGCACCGCGTTTGAATCGGAGGCCGAGCTCAAATTGTGGGCCCCCCTTAAGCTGCAGATGGACCATGGGGCTGCACCGTACGCGGCGGAGTTGACCAACAAGATCCTGGCCGAGACGGAAGCGGTGAGGCTGATCTCTCGCGCCTATGACCGTGCCCAGCGCGTGTCGGCGGCTCACAAGGTGGCAGTCGACATGGGCGCCACCGATGCGGCGGCGCAGTTGGAGCTAGCCTACAACCATCCCAGCACGGATGTGTCTTCGGTCGAAGCCTGCCAGATCGCGATTTCCGCCGACATCAATCCTGCGGAGCTCTGGATGAAATATGGAGCTTCCTTCGGGAAGACGTTCGAGATCGCGCGCTTCATCGGACGCATCAACGCCGGCGTCGAGGCCCGGCTCGGCCCCGAGTTGTTCGGGATCGCACGGCAAGTGCTCGCCGCCCAGCCCTGTGAGACCCAATTGTCGCGGGCGTGGACGAGATTGAGGGAGTTCCTGATCCTGGCGATCTCCGCGGATCAGTTCGACCAGGGGCTACGCAGTGCAGAAGCCGTCGCCGGCATCATCCGGATCGCGCGGACAACGCGAGAGCTTTCGGTCGAGCGGCCCTCCACCGCTGTTCCGTAATCAGTGGCGGCTGATGGCCGGGCTCATCCAGCTTCAAAGCTGACGTGGATAGCCTTAACACACTGATCGCACGCCAGGATTTCGCGCCCATTCATTCATTCGCTTGGTCTTGCGGGCGATGGAAGGATCGCGGGTGGGTGGATGACCGCCCGCTCACAAGAGGATCACCATATGCTGAAGAATCTCGACGCCTACCCGCTGCCCCTCGGTCGCATCGCCGCTGAGGATGAGATCCCGCCGATGACGCGGCTCATTATCCAGGAAGTCGGTCATGTGACGGTGGCCGCGGCGGCCGGCATCCCCGTCGACTACGTCATCATCGACGAGCAGGGGCACCGCCACGCCACCTACATCGATGAGACTTACCGCCCCCGGCTGGAGCGCGACAGGGTGCTCAATGCCCGGATCCTGGCGGGCGGCTACGCGGCCGAGTTCGCCATCTTCGGTGCGGCGAACCTGTGGGTCTCGAGCGAGGACCTGGTCACCCTCGCCGGCTATCTCGGCATTTCCACGAGCGGCGCTCCCGAGGGCTGGATGAAGCAGACCGCGCTGCGCGCGCTCTGGGTCTACCAGCCGGTGCTCGAGGGCGACGCGCTCGAGCCGATCAAGCGCACCTACGCCAGCCTCGCGGCGGCGATCAAGAGCAGGCAGTACCTCCGTTCTGGCGCCCACGTGGTTCCGATCGAGGCCTTCCACACCATCGCGCTGCCGTTGCCGGATGCGGAGTACTGGCGCGCGCGCCAGCGTACCAAGGCCGGCACCGGCCGCGACGAGATCCTGGCCACCTTGCGCGCCGGCGCCCCCTCCGGGGCCTAGCGCAAATGCGCCACGCCGGTCGGCGTGGCGCATTTGCCCATCCCTCACGCAGCGAGATGTCCGGTCAGCCAGGACAAGCATGGCCGGCTGCCATGTCTCATCTGATTTCAACGCAAATTGAGACCACAGAGCATGAAGAAAGACAGCAACACGGACACCAAGACACCCGGATTTGCCGAGGCTGGTCCCGCCGCACTGATCCTGACCTCCGACGAAGGCGCCGCCGGCAAGACGACGACCGCGCTGCAGCTCGTCACCGCCTTCAGCCTCGCTGGCCTGCCGCTCGACCTTTTCCAGATGGACACCAAGCGCAAGCTGTCAATGAAGGCCGGCGTGCCGGTGGAAAGTCTTCTCGTCCCGGAGCACCGCGAGAGCCGCGGCGACGACTTGGTGCCCAGCGACATTATCGCGCCCTGGTATCGTGCCGTAACGGACGCGCCGCAGACGCGGCGTTCGACCTTGCTGGAAGTTGGCGGCGCGCTCGCGCCGCTGTTCCATGTCGCGATTGCGGATCTCGACCTCGATGAGGACATCACGAGCCTGGGATTGCAGGTCATGCCGCTTGTTGTCTGCAAAGCTGGTGAGGATTCCGCCTCGCAGATGATCCGCGAGCTCAAGCGCATCGAGCGGAATCTCCCCAACGCCAACACGGTGCTGGTGCTCAATCACTATGCGGGCGATCCGACGAAGGCCATCAGCTACTGCCAGGAAGACACCCGCAAAGCCTTCATGAGCGCGATCAAGCGCTATCCCGTGATCGAGATGCCGAAGGTCCGCGCTCGCAGCATGGCCATCTACGAGCGCTTGCAGGCGCTCCCCTCCACGATCGTGTCCTGGCACGCCGACAACTATGCCGAGGCAATCCGCCAGACCGGCGCGCCGCGTGACGAAGCAAAAATCCTGGTCAAGGACATCGCGGAGTGGTCGGCGATCATGCAGGATGAGATCTGCCGCATCCTGCCGTTCCTTGGCGAAGACCGCGATGGCTGACCGCCGCACGAAGTTTCGCAAGGACACGGCGAAGGTGAAGAGGGATGCCGCAAACGAGTCGCGGCAGTTGATGAACCGTCTCAAGCAGATGACGCCGGCGCAGTTCGTTCGCCTGCCGGCCAGGACCCTTGCACGTCTGACGGCCGCGCAGTATCGCGAGGTGGTCGGCACGATCGCGCCGGAGATCGGCTGTCCGACGCCTCCCCCGCTGCCGAAGCCCGAGCGGGAGACGCTCGGATGGCGGGAGCGATGGCGGCTATTGCACTCGTCTGCGCAGATGACGGTGATCACGTCCGTGTTGACCACCGTGATTGTCATGGTGGGGGTTGCGAGCCCGCAGGCCTGGAGATGGACCCTGACGCACATCGAAATCGTGCGACCGGGAGAGCGTGGGAACTGGCCGCGCTGCGCCCGACTGAGCCCGTACACCGATGGCTGCCTGTATTCTCCGACCTATGACATGGACTGGGATGCTCTTGCAGAGCAACTGAACATTCCGCGCCAGCAGCTTTACGACGACAACAAGCATCTTCCCCCGCAGTTCATTCCTGCGCGGGCCCCAATTGTGGTTTGGCGCCACCGCGGCCGCCTGGTGGAATGACCGGCATGAAACGTCTCGCAAACTATGAGTATCGTCCGGCGGCGCCAGCGGCATTCGCCCTCATTGGCATGGCTTTGCTGTCATGCCTACTCGGGCTCGCGCTGTCCTTTGTCCTCATCCCGCCGACTGCGTGGCGGCACGATAAGGCGGTCGAAGTTGGCGTTACCGATCTGGTGTCCAACATCAACGCGCACGGCCTGGTCGTCGTCGCCCTATCCGCTGACGATCTGCTCCGCGAAACACTCCCGCGGCTGATCGGCGTAGCGCTCGCTGCGCTCATGTCGGGAGTTATCGCGTTTCGGATGCGCCATCGTGCAACACCTATTGTGGATGGTCGTGAACACTACGAAGGCCTCAAGCTCTTGAAAGGCGTGGCCGCGATTACGAGCGCCAATGCGTTGCTGGGCAAGGAGCACAAAGGGACCGATCGTACGATACAATGGCTGCCAGGCGTGTTCATCCCGCGCGTCATGGAGGTTCAAAACCTCTTGATCCTTGGCGCCATCGCTTCCGGCAAGACGCGCATCATTCTCTATCTGCTGGAAGAAATGATCGGCCGACTGCTGCGAAATCCCACCGCCGATTACGGCCTGTTTGTTCACGACACGACTGGCGAGATATTGGACGGATTCCCGATGGAGGACGAACAGTTCGCCGTCATCAATCCGGATCGTCCGGGAACGTTCGCCTGGGCGATGGGGCGGGATCTTCGCGACGACAGCGATTGCGAAAGTGCGGCGGAACAGATCATCGGACAGACCAGCGAAGCGTTCTGGGGCAAAGGCGCCGCGACGCTCTTTGCGGGTTGCATGATCGTGTGCAAAGCCAAATACGGCGACACTTGGGGCCTGCCGCAGCTCTACATGGCCTGCCTCCGCGAGCCCGCACAAATGAAGACGGAATTCGAGCAATTCTATCGCCCGGCGTCGGGTCTCATTGAATTCGATGCATCGGGCGAGCTCAGCAAGACCACGGTCTCGCTGTTGTTGACGTTCCGTGGCAGCGTGCTGCGAGTGCTCCGACCGCTGGCAAAAGCATGGGTGGACGTTCCGCGTGAGCGGCAATTCTCGTTCGGAGAGTGGGTTAGCGGATCGAACCCGAACCAGCCCAAGGTCGTCATCGTTCAGCGGTCCGGCCGTCATCCGGAAACCAGCGCGGCCTGGATCGGGATGGCTGTCGATTTCATTACGGCGGCGGTCGGCGACAACAGATTGCCGGTGAGCCAAACGCGCATCCGGAACTTCGTCCTTGACGAGGCCCCTGCGCTGGGCCGGCTGCGGCGATGGCCCGAGCTCCTGGACGTCGCAAGGAACAAGGGTGCATCTACAATCGCCGCCATTCAGGACATCGCACAGTTCAAGCGGATCTATGAGGATGCGGCTCCCAGCATCTTCCAGCGTTTCAGGACCAAGATCGTGTGCGCCCAGACACAAGGCCCCGAAACGACGGAGCTTGCCGAACAGACGATTGGCAAGCGCTCAATTCTCGAGGCGGACGTGACGCTGACCGTTGAGCGGGGGCCGGCAGGCCGAACTGAGCAAAGCGTGATGACGAAACGGATACGTGAGGTGCCAATCGTCCGACCGGAATACCTCGCGTACCGACTTGGCGTTGCCCATCGGAAGGTCAAAGCTCTGGTTCTTGGGCTCGGCGACGTGCTCGAAGTGGAATGGCCAATGCGAGTCTGGCGAAAGCGGAGGCGCACCTAATACGCCACGGTCTTTCGTGCACCTCGGCTGAATTCAGGAATGAATACGCCGGAGGCGGAGCTGGTGCGCAAGGTTCGTGCATCCGTCCGATCACACGGACTTCTTGCTCGATTTGGCTCGGCGCATGGGCCAATGACGTTCGGCGGAATTCCTGGGCTCGGTTGACTCTCGATGCAGTCGTGCCTGTACTACTGCATCTGCACGGTGACAATAGTAGAGAGCCTGCCTGCCGAGCAACTAAACGACAAACCCGCGAAATCTAAGCTCACGTCTTCGTCGGGCCTCGACAACGTTCTCTTGAGGCAGCGTATCGCGCCCTCTCGAACGCTGGCCGCTCTGCCATGGAGCACGACCGAACCGGCGGCGCCGAGAAAATCAAAATAGTCACTTTTCGGATATTTTCCCTCTACGACCGCGACAAAATTCCTGAATGGCAAGCAGCCGATCGAGGCGTATTTTACGGATGGATGGGAAAGAAAGATGACCACCGAGCTTCGCCGGCCGACGCTAACGTCTGGTACGCGCGCAGCGACTTCACCAGCTAACGCATCACATTCATCGGCTCTACCCGGGCAGATCGATCCGAGGCTGAGCATCGCGATTGCGAGTGAAAGGACTTTCAGCATGCGCTCTTCGACGTGTTCTCATTCAACGAAGCCAGCCCAAAGGAGACGGCCTCGCGTGCCATCAGACCGAGTTTCGAGCGCGGGTGGATGTTCTGCCCTAGCCAATTCGGAATGTTCGCCCCCTGCGAGGCGAAATGTTCAACGTGAACCACGGTTATCTGTCCATCGGTATACGCAACCTCATTCACGGTTCGCCAAGTACCAGGCCGCGCCGCCTCAATCGCACGGCGCGCTGCGGACACATAGCTCCCCTTAGCGCCAAGGCCGAACATGATGACCAGTTTCGTTCGATGGGGTAGGTTGCGCAAGAACTTGGTCGCGCACGCACGCGAAATTCGCTTGCCAAACTCATGCTTCATGAACTCGTCGATCATCCCGCCACTGCCGACCCACGTCTTGCCGTCGAAGCGCTCGACGGTACAGCGGACCAGTGAGCCCCATCCGAAGCGCCCCTGGGTGTTGGCAATCGCCTGATCAACGAGACCCCTTAGCTCCTCGGGGTCGGCGGCCCGAAGCAGGCCCACATGAGCCAGAATCTTGCCTACTTGTTTCCGGCCCTTTCGGTATGGAATTTCATTGTGAGGAAGCCGTTGAAGCTCACCAGCTTGGCTGGGACCCTTCGAGAAGCCCAGGATGAGAATCTCCGGCTCGGCATTTCCCCAGGCGAGCGGATTTGCGGTTATCCGCCAAGTTTGATCTGTGCTCAGCGTCCGCGTCTCATCGAACGAGAATCGGCTGGAATGACAGATCGAGCAAGAAATGCGGCCATGCGTAGGAAGCGAGCAAGTCAAGATTCCACCGTTGCTTTCTGCGAGTCAAAACAGCCGAGACGCTACCGAACACTTCAGATCGGCGGACATTCCCATCTGCGCCTTCTCCCTGCGATAAAGCTTGGTCTGCTCCTCCTTGCTCAACCACCGCATGTTCATTTCGCCGGTTGTTCGGTCGAGCGAACCGGCCACAAGCCAGCCCTTCCACGTCCCATTGAAGCTGACGGATGAATTATCGACGCTTGTTATGCCATAGCGGCCGAACGGCGTGCTGATGCGCATGGCTTCAAGATCAACCTGTGCCGCCGTCGGAGACAACGCTGCGTGAACCACAGTTGGAAGATACTGATGTAGCGTGCCATTGCAGGTAAGCTCGATCGGCGCGGCAACGGCAGCGCTCGAAGCGGCACTCACGAATACGGCCCCAGCAACACAGAGTTTCATTGTTGGAACCGATTACGGGGGTTTTGACAACTACAGTGGCCTTCTAATCAGATGAATACCTCGAAGTCATCTCATCATTCGGTAGTATTGATGCCTTCATGCCATCGCGGTGCATGCAGATATTGAAGCTATCATCTGCCAGGGCCGTTTCGCATGTTTACTTGGACGTTTCGCTCTCGACGTAGGCCATCCAGTTATCGGCGCCGGCATATTCGCGCGCCAAGCCGTCGAGCAGGATTTGACGGTGCGCCTCTGCCGGAATGACCTGCGGTAGCATTGACAGGAACAACGGCTGACGGCTGTAATCGCTGTCCGACATGATGGTCCGCAGCAGGTCCTCGCCGTGATGCTTCGGGGCGATGATGGTCTCGGCGAGACGGTACGCCTTGCCCTTCATGATGCGGTAGAGATCCGACATTCGTGTTCCTTGCTGTAGCTTGCGCATCCCTTGACTAGAAGGCGTCGCGCCGCGCTTCAAGCTCTTGGGCTGAGTGGTCAGAGGCGAAATCTTTGGCGTACCATTCAGGCCAGGGCGTGAAATGCGAGGTCTTATATGTCTTGAGGAAGAATAGCTCCTTTATCCAAGGCAGCACGAACCGTCTTCCTAGAAAGGGAGACCCCCAGCATCATCGAATTTGAGCGCCACGTTCAATAGGCATGCTCCCAACATGACGGCCATCAGCGGAACCTGGCTGCGATGTAGCCGATCTCGCGGACGCAGCTGATCGTGCGGGAACAGTACAGAGCCCACCGCTGAAGGAGTTTTCCTGTGGCTCTCGTCCAGGAGACTTGACGATACCAATGAGAATTGGTCCCGGGATAAGGGGCGGGAGATGGACGCGGCCCTTCGAGGATCGATGGCTTAACAGGCTTCTGGTCTGGATGACAAGCAATTGAAATTACACCAGAAATAGGACTGCATTGATTCAATCGCCTTAGGCGAGGATATGCATATTGAAGAAGGCCTCCATCGGGGGCCTTTTTCGTGGTTGCGACCTGGAATCCGGCAGCGGCGAGCTCGTACTACACGCGTCAGCGTGAGACGGAGTATTACGCCGGCAGTGGCAAGCCGCCCGGCATCTGGTACGCGCCGGCCGGGGATTTTGGTCTCGTCGACGGATCGTCCGTCGACCGCCTCACCTTCGATCGCCTGTATCATGCGCGGGATGAAAGTGGCTCTCCGCTGCTCGAACAGATTCGCCGCCACAAAGAGCGGACGCCCGCCTTCGACATCACCCTGAGCGCGCCGCGTTCCGTCAGCCTCGTCTGGGGCCTTGGCTCGTACGATACAAAACGCCTGATCGAAGCGGCGCAGCAGAAGGCCGTTCGGGCCACGCTCGCCATGCTGGAACGCGAGGCGACATGGGCGCGTCGCGGGTTCAAGGGCGCCTTCCTGGAAGGAGTCGCGTTGTCCTCGGCGACTTTTCAGCACGGGGAAAGCCGAAAAACCCTGCACAGCGACGGACGTGTGTTTGCCGATCCGAATCTGCACACCCATTGCGTATGCCTGAACATCGCGACACGTCCGAGCGATCATACTGCCGGCGGACTCCACTCAAAAATCATCCGCGATTTCAAGATGGCGGCCGGGGCGACGTATCACGCCGCGCTGGCCCATGAGCTTGAGAAGATCGGATTCGCGATCGACCGCGTCGGCAAGAACGGCGTGTTCGAGATCGCCGGCATTAACGATGCGACGATCAAGTATTTCAGCGCCCGAAGGCAGGAGATCGAGGACGAACTCGCTGGACACGGCGTCACCAGCGGCCAAGCAGCGGCGCTGGCAGCAGCCATCGCCAAGGCGACGCGAAGCAGCAAGCGCGAGAGCGAGAGCATCGGGCGAGAGGAGGTCTGGCGTGAGGCCGCCCGGTCGTTCGGCGTTGAGACGGAAACATTGGCCGAGAGCTTGAGGGTCGAATCGAAGACGCTCGACCAGGAAGCGGGCGAACGGGTTTTCTCGGAACGGTTGGCCGCCCTGCCGGCCAGTCTCACCGAACATGAAAGCGTCGTCCAGCGGCGCGAGCTTCTGCGCTCGGTCGCAGCCGCCCTTGTTGGCACCGGCCTGCCGGTCGAGCGCGCTGAAACCGAGCTCACCCGCCTGCTGACCCAGGGAGTGTTTCTGGAAATTGGGCATGATGCGCTTGGCCTGCCCTGCTACTCGACCCCCGAGATGCTCGCGATCGAGCGGGAGGTCGTCGAACAGGCGCAGCGTCTCGCGAACCAGTCCTGGCGCTCCCTCGATCTGGAGTCGCTGAGGGACCGTTGCCGAGCAGTGGGGTTCACCGCCGAGCAGTCGGAGGCAGCGCTCGCCGCAACGACAAGCTCGGCTGTTGCCATCGTTGAAGGCGCCCCTGGAGTTGGCAAGTCCACACTGCTGGCGCCAGTGGTGCAAGGATACGCCAAGGCCGGATGCCGGGTGATCGGCGCCGCATCCGCCTGGCGAATCGCCAACATGCTCCGGGATGACCTCGGAATCGAAGCCCGGGCAACGGCCTCCTGGATCGCGCGGCTCAAAGCCGGCGAGAAGGTGCTCGACAAGCAGACCGTCTTGATTGTCGACGAGGCCGGCCTGCTCTCCTCGCGAGACATGCATGCGCTGCTTGGCGCCGTCACTGAAGCCGGCGCCAAGATCATCCTCGTGGGGGATCGGCAGCAGCTCCAGGCGATCGGCGCCGGTCCTGGGCTGGATCTGGTGGCGCGCGCCGTTGAAGCTGCGCGCGTCAACACCATTGTTCGCCAGCGCGAGGCCTGGGCGCGCGAAGCCATCACAGCCTTCGGTACCGGGCAGTCAGTGTCCGCGCTCGAGGCGTTCGCTGACCGGGGCTTGCTGATCGAAGCCGACGGCGCCAAGGCGGCCATCGCTCAGGTGCTGGATTCGGCTGATCAAGTCCATGCCAGCGACCCCGCTGCCTCGGTCCTGATCCTCGCCAAGTCTAACGCAGCGGTGGCCGCCATCTCACAGGCCGCTCGCGAGCGCCACAAGCACAGCGGCTTCATCTGGGGCCCCGAGGTTAGCTTCACCGCGGCCACGCCGTCCGGCCACTCAACCAAGATTGCGTTGGCGGCCGGGGACAAGATCAGGTTCCTCGTCCGCGATGACAAGCTTGGTGTGGTCAATGGCTCGACGGCGACCATCGTCAAGGTCAGTGAAGCCTCCGTGCCCGTTGGAGATGCAAGTCGCATCATCATCGAGGCTGACATCGAGGGTCGGCGGATTGCCTTCGATCCGATGCAGCTTGCCGACACGCAGGGACGTCCCCGCCTTGGTTGGGCTTATGCCTCGACTGTCTACGGCTGCCAGGGCCTCACGGTCGATCATGCCGTCGTGCATCTGGATCACAGTTACAATCGCCACGACATCTACGTGGCGACGAGCCGCGCGCGGGAGCGGACGACGCTCGTGGTCGACGCCAAGAGCATTGATCGGCGCCTCGCCGCCGAACTGCCCTTCGATCAACAGCGCGACGAGCTGGCCTTTTCCACGAGCCAGCGCCAGAACTGGCTCGCCGAGAGACTGTCGCGCGCCTCGCCCAAGATTTCCACGCTCGACGTCATTGAGGGTTCGCGACCGCTCGAGCGGCAGACGGAGAAGGATCGGCATCATCGGCGGGAGCTCAGCTATGAGCTCTAAGCCGATGGCGGCGCGGTCGCGCATCAAGCTGCGGACGAGGGCGGACGGCGCATGCGTTCATGCTCCCGCGGCTACCCCAGATGGTGTGTCGAAGAAGAGAGGACGCCGACAGCCTCAAGGCGAGGACTTTCAGGTGGCACTTGATCTGCCGCCCTCGCCGCCGATCATGGACCGCGAGTTGCGCGCGATTGAGGTCTTGCTTGGCCCCGAGCTGCAGGATTTGCTGGCTGGTGACGCAACCGATTCCTCAGAAAAATAAACGTTGACAGGACATCAAGTGAGACTCTCAAATCCGACTTGAGAACGCCGTAAGCATAGAGTGTCACTAGAGTTTTCTCATGAACAAGCACGTCTTTCACAATTCGGTTTCCAAGCAATCTGACGCGGCCAAGCGCGCTGCGACCTATTACAGGGTCAGCACGGGGCGCCAGTATGCGAACGAAGCGTCGATTCCGAGTCAGCGAAAAATTACGGCGGGCTTCTGCGATCAGAACGGCTACGTCATGGTCGATGAGTTCGTCGAGGCCAAGACCGCGACCGATGATCGGCGGCCGGTGTTGCAGGACATGATCGAGCGCGCGTGTGCGCCGGATCATCCCTACGACGCGATCGTGTTCTATGCATTCAACCGCTTCTTCCGCAACGTCGCCGAGATGGAGCTGACGATCCGGAAGTTGCGCAAGCACGGTGTCGAGGTGGTCTCGGTCACGCAGCCGACGGGGGACGATCCCAGTCAGATTCTCGTTCGTCAGATCATCGGGGCGTTTGACGAACATACATCCAGAGAGATATCCAAGAATACAACGCGCGCTATGCGCGAGTCGGCCAAGCAAGGCTTCTGGAACGGTGCGACGCCGCCCCTCGGCTATCGGATCGTTGAGGCTGAGCGGCGCGGACAGAAGATCAAGAAGAAGCTCGACATTGACGCAGTCGAAGCCGAAACGGTTCGGCTGATGTTCAAGCTCTATCTTGAGGGCGACGGCAAGACCGGGCCGCTCGGCGTCAAGGAGACGACGAAGTGGCTGAACGGCCATGGCTACCGCACCCGCCGCGGCGCGACCTTTGGTGTCGGGCCGGTCCACAAGATCCTGACCAACGCTTGCTATTCGACCGGACAATGGCCGTACGGCGTGCGCAGCTCGCGCGATGGCAGGAAGCATGATCCATCGTCGGTGATCCATATTCCCGTCCCGGTCCTGATCGAGCAAAGCGATTTCGATCGGGTGCAGGCGAAGCTCGCCCGGAGCAATCCGAAGACCACGCCACCCCGCGTCGTGAACGGCCCTTCACTGCTGACGGGCATTGCGGTCTGCGGCTCGTGCGGCTCGGGAATGACCCGGACCGGCACGACCAATCGACAGGGGCGGTCGTACTCATATTATTCGTGTGCGGGCTGCCAGCAGAAAGGCAAGTCGGTCTGCAAGGGCCGCCACATCCCGGCCGCGACCCTGGACGAAATCGTCTTGACCAACATCAAGCAGCGTGTGCTGGCGCCTGACCGCATCGCCGACCTCCTGAAGTCGCTGATCGAACGCCAGGCGGCAAAGAGCGAGTCCGCCGACGGCCGCTTGCTGGCTCTGCAGAAGGAATTGACCGACTGCGAAGATCGCATGAAGCGGCTGTATCGCTCGATTGAAGACGGCATCGTCGAGCTGGACGATATCCTGCGAGAGCGCACCGCCGCTCTGAAAGCCCAACGCGACCGGGCAAAGGCGGCCCTCGATCATGCCCGCGCCCAATGCGGCATGGCGGCCGCCGTCAATGCGGAGAAGATCGACGCCTTCGCCCGGTTGATGAACGCGAAGCTCGATGCGGGCGATACCAACACCCGCAAAGGCTATATCAACTCGATCATCGATGCGGTCGAGGTCGACGACGAAACCATCCGGATCATCGGCAGCAAGGACATCCTCCAGGCGGCCATTGCCGGCAAACAGACCGAGAACGGCAATGTTCGTGGTTTTGTACGTAAATGGCGCGCCCGGAACGATTCGAACGTCCGACCCTCAGAT